>JAKJDA010000182.1 GCA_022706165.1 Candidatus Hydrogenedentota bacterium
GACCTTAGGGTGCTATTGCGCCGACGGCGTGAAGTACAAGGTGGTCGACGACGCAACGGCGATGTACCAAGCCGACAAGGACAAAGGCGTGAAGATCGCGGGCTTGGCGATCAAGGACATCGTCACCGTGAACGGCGTGCGTTTTATCCTGGAAGACGACAGCTGGGGCCTGGTTCGTGCGTCGTCGAACAAGCCGTCGTTGGTGATCGTCGCCGAATCGCGCGGCGACGAGGACGTCCTCTACGACATCGTCGAACACATCCAGGCGCGCCTCGCCGCGACCGGAAACGTCGGCGAATACGACCAGAGTCTGCCGCCGCGGCCGAAGAAGTAGCAGCGGCGATCCGGATCAAAAGCAACGCGCCCGGCGTGGAGCCGGGCGCGTTGTTCGTTAGGGCTATCGCTCTTACTCGGGACGCTTTACATCGGATTGGCTGACCCACGCCGCAACCAAGCGATCCCTGAAATTGCTGTCGCCGGTGGCGGCGCATGCCTGGCACGCGGCCAAGGCGACCATGGGATTGGAACTCTCGATGCTGGGCTGCAGGATGGTCAGCAATGTGCGCATGCCCAGGGGCGCAATGCGCTGACACACGTCCTGCTCCACTGCGGCGATGTTGCTGCGAAGCAGCCCCTGCAAGGTCGAAATCATGGCCCGATCGCCTCCTTTCACGAGCGCAATCGCCATTTTCGAACGCAGGAGCAAGGTGGGTTCGTCGGGGTTGAAACGCTGTTGAAGCCGATCGCGCAAGACCCGGGCCGCGCGCACGTTGCCGTCGCGCGCCAGGATCAAGGCCGCCTCGAGCTCCAGCGAGGGAACCCCAAGGATTTCGTTTTGCAACAGGCTCTCGCCCATGGGATCGTCAAGGGCGTAGAGCACGCGCGCAATCCGAAAACGGGTCATTTGATCGGCGCTGTTCAATAAGGTTTTCAGTTGAGCCTTGATATCGTCGCCCCCCATCGTGGACAGGGCGAAAATGGAGGCTTCGGCCTTGTTTGCATTTAGATCGGATAAACGTTCGAGGGCCGTCGGAACGATGCCGCGGACGTCAATCCGGGCGAGCGCGCGCGTAGCCGGCGCCACGTATTCGTCGGAGCGATCTTTGAACATGATCATCAGATCGTATTCGACCGCGCCGATTTGAAGCAGACCGCAGACATCGGCGGCCATGGATTTGACGCGGCGGTTGCCGCTGCTGAGCGCCGAGAGGACGACGGCCTGTCCGGGATCCGGATCGCCCGCCAGGTACAAACGGAGCACGGCTTGCAATGCGGTGCCGGAATCGTTGCTCTGGACCAGTTGCTTGAGATAATCCGTGGCGGCCTTGTCGCCCCCAAGAGCCATGAGGACGGCGGCCTCCATTTTGACTTCCTGCTTTTCGCTGCTGGCCTGGAATATCTCGGCGGCGCGCTCGCGCGATCGGATCACGGCCTGTTTTTGCTCGGCCGACAGGGCCCGGCCCTCGTCCAGCACGAATTTCTTGGACTCGACCGCGCCCCCTTGAATGCGCACCTCCTGCACGGCTCCCAGACGGTACGAGTTGCGTTCGCCGTCGGCGTTCAGCACGGAGAAATAATCGCTTTCCACCCCCACCACGCGCAGGTTGGGGTCTTCCACGCCTCGTTCCTTCAGAACGACGGTTACCAAGGTGTCCTTGCCAATCAGATCGGCGAGCGACGCCGCAGCGCCCCCTGTCACGGGCGGCATCTGACCCTGGGCTATCGTGGCCGCCAGCACTAGCATTCCCGCCCCTAGTAACGCTCGCATGCGAGTTTCTCTCCCCTTTTTTCCGAACGATCCGCCCTGCGTCACACAATCCAGCCAACGGATTATCCCACACCCTTCAATGCAAATCCAATTGCTCGTCCTTGATAATGCGATCGAGGAACCGCTTGGCTCCATCCAAAGACGACACCAGCGGGTTGATGGTCAACGCTTGCAAGGCGTAGTCGTACGACTTGTGCCGGACGGCCTCAACGGTCATGTGGTCGCTTTCCTTGAGACTCAAGAACAAGCCCCGAAGCAGCCGCGGACAATTGCCCATCTTGCGCGGGCGCATGCCCCCCTTGCAGACCTTCACCGGAATCTCGACGCTGCAGTTGTCGGGAAGATCGCGGATGGCGCCGTCGTTGCGCACGCACAGGACGAATTCGCGCTCGGTCTTATCCTCAAAAGCCTTGATGAGGGGCACAATGGTTTCCTCGTACCACACCGCATTGCGGGCGCGCGTGAGATCGGGCACCTCGGCCAAGTTCTTGTCCTCGTACAGCTTCAAGATTTGCCGTTCCGCTTCGTAGAGAACCTCCGCGCGGAACCGGCCGCATTCCTGTTGCCGCTTCAGGATCTGGTCCTGGTGAAAAAACAGGCTGACCGTTCGCGTGGGGATCATGCGAAAGAGCTGGATCAGGGCGCGGTCCACGCCGTCGTCCTCAACCGTTTCAATGCGTTCGAGCAGCCGCGACATGCAACTCCGCCCATCCATGCGGATATCCTGCACCCAGCCCATGTGGTTGAGCCCAAGGTAATCGATCGTCAGATCGCGCGGATCGCGCCGGAGCAGCGCGGACAAGCGTTTGATGAGAATGGCGGGGAGATCGCACACGCCCACGACGGTGAGTTTCGAATACTTCGTCAACGCTTCGACGACCACCCCGAGCGGGTTCGTCAGATTGATGAGAATCGCGTTGGGGTTGAAGGCCTCGATGACCGTATTCAGATCGAACAACACGGGCAAGGTCCGCATTGCGTTGGCAAACCCGCCCGCCCCCAGGCTTTCATCGCCCAACATGCCGAGCTTCGGCGGAATTTTTTCATCGCGCAACCGGGCCTGCATGCCCCCCACCCGGATTTGGTTGATGATGTACTTGGCGCCGCTGATAGCCTGCGTAATGTCCGTCGTCCCGACGATCTTGACGGGAAGGCCGCTCCGGTCGACGAGGCGCTGGCAAAAACTGCTCACCAGGGCGAGTTTGCGCTCGGTCCGCCCGGTCAACACGATCTCCTTCACGCACAGGTTGTGCGAGATCAAAGAGAGGATGAACTCGGGAACGTAGACGCTGCTGCCGCCGAGAATGGTGATGCGATCAATCACGCGACGACGTCCTCCTGCGTTGGCGGCTCCAGGGCCGTCCGGCCACATACTTGGCGATTTCGACGATCGTTCCAGAAACTTCGGCGAAGGTCCGCGGCCGAGTTTCCACGTCGACGCGGCCCGATCGGATCGCGTCAATTATGCCGCCGATGCTGGGTTCGGCGTCAACCCACGAAAACGTGCTGGGCGAATAGGGAAGACGATGCGTATCCGTCGTTCCCAAAAGGGGAAGCCCATACCGGTGCGCTACCGCCGCCGCCTTTCGGTTGAAGTTCACGCCGGCAAAATGAAAAAAACAGTACTCGATCCCATCAAACAAATCGACATGCTCGATCAATTTCGCGCCGAGACTGACGGGGACCGGAAAAAACGGATGCGGGGCGATTATCGCGGCCTCGCGTCGGCCCGCCCGCCGCAGCGAGGCGAACGTTTTGGCGCGCGCATGCTCGGGATCGGGATTGAGAATGAGAACATGCTTTCCCTCGACCAGCGCTTCGATTGCGGGAATCAGCAACACCCCGCGCCGCCGGGCGTATTCGGCCAATCGCGGGCCATACGCCACCGCGCCGTGGCAAGCGATGGCAAGGACCTCCACGCCGGCCTCGGCGGCGCAGTCTATCATCGTTTCCGCGGAATACCCCACCGGATCATACGGATCGTCCGCGGTATGCACATGCAGATCTGCTTTGAACCGGGCCATATCGATCGCCCTCTCGCGCACCCTGTTGAGCGACAGTAGTTGAGGCTAACGTCCTTCGCGATCCCAAGTCAAGCAAAGAAACGTTTCCCCAAGCCGGACGGTCCCTGCGCGTCAGCGCGCGCGCGAGGCGTCGAGCAGCCGTTTGAGATGGTACACGAGTTCCTGGGCCTCGCGCGGCGAGAGCTCGTCGGGATTGATCTGATCGAGTTCCTTCTCGAAGGGGCTCGACTCCGCGAGCGGCGCCGGCCGTGCGGCGGGCGCGAACAGGTCCATCTGTTGCGGCAAGCCGAGCGCGGCGGTGTCGCCGGTCTCGAGCGCCTGCAAAATGGTCCGCGCGCGCTCGATGACGGTTTTGGGCAGCCCCGCAAGCTTGGCCACCTGAATGCCGTAGCTGTGGTCGGCTCCGCCTTCGAGAATGCGGTAGAGGAACACGACCTTGCCGGCCCATTCGCGCACCGCGACGTTGAGATTTTTCGCGTGGTCGAGTTTGTTCACGAGATTCGTGAGTTCGTGATAGTGCGTGGCGAACAGAGTCTTGGCGCGAATGCGATCGTGGATGTATTCCGCGACGGACCACGCAATGCTGATGCCATCGAAGGTGCTCGTGCCGCGCCCTATCTCGTCGAGCACCAGCAGGCTGCGCGGCGTCGCGGTATTGAGGATGGTGGCGGTCTCGATCATCTCCACCATGAAGGTGCTCTCGCCGCGCACGAGGTTGTCCGACGCGCCCACGCGCGTGAAAATGCGATCGACCACGCCGATGCGCGCTTGGGCGGCGGGGACAAAACTTCCAATCTGCGCCATCAGCGTAATCAGCGCCACTTGCCGGAGATAAGTCGATTTGCCCGCCATGTTGGGACCGGTGATGATCTGAAGAAACGCGCCCGACGGATCGATAGCCACGTCGTTCGGCACGAAATCGCCGCGCGGCATCAGGTCCTCGACGACGGGATGGCGTCCGTCGCGCACGGCAATCGCGTCGCCGTCGTCCACCTCGGGCTTGCAATAATTGCGCGCCGCCGCCGTGTCGGCGAACGACAGCAATGCGTCCAGCGCCGCGACGGCGTCGGCCGTGTCCTGCACGCGCTTGGCCTCGTGCGCGATGCGATCGCGCAATTCCGAAAACAAGTCGTACTCGAGCCGCTGCATCCGTTCCTGCGCGGCGACAATCTCTTCCTCGCGCGCCTTCAACGCCGGCGTCACATACCGTTCCGCGCCAACCAGGGTTTGCTTGCGCTCGTAGTCCTGCGGCACGCGCCCGGCATGCGATTTAGTTACTTCGATATAATAGCCAAATACCTTGTTGTAGCCAATTTTGATCGGGATTCCCGCGCGCGCGGACTCTTCTTTTTGCAGCGTCGCGATCCAATCCTTGCCGCCGCGCACGAGAATGTGCAGCCGGTCGAGGTCGGCGTTGTATCCGTCGCGAATGAGATTGCCTTCGAGCAACGTCGCGGGGGGCTCGTCGACGATCGCCGCGGATATCTCCTCGCGGACATCCTCCAACTCATCCATCGCTCCGTGGATCGCGCGTAGTAACGGTGCGCTCATCGCAGCGAGTTCGCCGCGCAGACTGGGGATTGGATCCAGCGATGCGGCGAGGGCCTTGATATCGCGGGCATTTGCCGCGCGCGCCGTGATGCGCCCCATCAACCGCTCGAGATCGCCAACCGTCCTCAGCGCCTCGCGCAAACGTAGGCGCGCCTCGGTGGCGTTGAACAATTCCTCGACGGCGTCGAGGCGCGATCGAATTTCCCGCACATCGATAAGAGGATGCAATATCCACTGGCGCAATTTTCGTGCGCCCATGCTGGTTTGCGTGCGGTCGAGCACGCTGAGGAGGGTTCCGCGCTTTCCCTTTTGCCCTGCCGTCTCGACAAGTTCAAGATTGCGCTGGGTGTTGCCATCAAGCACGACATAATGGGCGGGATTGTACCGTCGCGGCAAACGCAGATGCGGCACGGCGTCGTGTTGTGTGCTTTTGACGTAGCCCAGCACCGCCCCGGCGCACGCCAAGGCCTCCGGCGCGGTATCGAGTTCGATGCCTTTGAGCGTTGTTATCTCGAACTCGTCCAGCAACTGTTCACGCGCCTGCACGACGTTGAATTCTTCCACATCGCGCTCGACGAACGACGTCCCGTCAAACCACGCGCGGAGCCGCGCCGCAAGGTCGGCCGACGGACCCGGGGCGAACAAAACCTCCGGCGGAGCCATGCGCATCAACTCGTCCGCGATGATCCGTTCGCAGTCGCCATCGATCTGCGCAACCAAAAATTCGCCCGTTGTGACATCGACGAAAGCAAGACCCGCCTTCGCGCCCGTCATGCAGAACGCCGCGAGATAGTTGTTGACGGCGTCCTCGAGCAACGCGGGTTCGATGACCGTGCCCGGCGTGATTGTGCGCACGACAGCCCGCTTCACGATGCCCTTGGCGTCCTTCGGATCCTCCATTTGCTCGCAGATCGTGACCGTGCGCCCGGCCTTGATGATCCGCGCGATGTA
>JAKJDA010000183.1:0-262 GCA_022706165.1 Candidatus Hydrogenedentota bacterium
GAAATCGTCGAGAGCGCATACGAAAGGCTCTCCTTTCTCCGCTTCCTCCGTCAGGACGCTGAAAAACAAGTCTTCGCTCGTGGCCGTGAATCGACAGGACAGACGCTGCCATTCGCCTGTCACGATGGAGACGCGCTCTTCGTCGAAGCCGCCGTCTTGTCCCGATACGACGGCGATCATTCGCGCGCCCTGATATCGCGCGATGCCTTTGACGGAAACGGAAGCTACGTAAGAGGCTCCTTGGGTGCACCATAGCGGAACC
>JAKJDA010000183.1:295-6281 GCA_022706165.1 Candidatus Hydrogenedentota bacterium
GCCGCCGTACCAGCCGCCTGTCCCCTCTTCGAATGAAGGATCGGCAATTAGGTTGATCGGAGGTCCAGGGGAATCGATTGGCTCGGCTTCGGCGTTTTGGAAAAGGACTAACGCTCCTCCGAGGAGCAATGCAATGGCGAAGGCGACCCGACAGCGATTCACGGAATGCCCCATTCGTTAGCGATTCGGCCGGAAATTTTCACGTCACGATTTCCCCAATCGTAGCCGAAGCCCCCCCATCGGTCAACCTCCCTGCAGGGTCGTGCCATGCAAGACGCACCCAGGAGTAGGCTGTCAAAATCGCGAGAAACAAGATGAGAAGGCCTACGCGAATCACGTTTTGTTGCGTGCTGGTCCCAGTCGATAACACTGATAACGGTCGAACCAAGCGGTTCCTTCTCGTGTCGATCCTTTGGCAGCGTTGATTATCCTCACAAACACGGCCATTTGCGTGGTGTCGGCGGGGAGTTCCACAATTGCCTGGAGAGGGGTCCAGCCTGTTGTGCCGGTCACGACCCTTTCGCTTGCCCCAATGTACTTGGGGCCTCTCGCGTCACCGCATTGAATTTCGAGACGGGCTCGTCCGCCCACGTTCTCCGTCCGTATCCATCCCTTAACGAGATAGACGCTGTTGGGGGTGGTTGTTATGACTTGCGGGATGCCGAGGTTGGTAGCGTCCGTCAGTTTCACGCAAAGTGAAGCGTTGCCGTCAATTACCGTCGACTCTGCGTCAACGGCGGCAGACATGCCCGGCGCTCCATTCCAGAAAGAGGGCCAGCCGCCGGGCACTGTCTCAAAGGATCCATTTTGCAGCAGGTTGCCATTCTTTATTGTGTATGACGCAGCGTCGGAATCAAGGTCGTATCCTTTTGCGACGAGATCATCGATCCAGTCAAGTGGCTCGAGAAGGCGCTCTTCCATTTCCAGGGCCTCGACCCACAGTGTTCCTGGGCCATCATCGGATTCGTCGGGAAAGTGTCGTAGCGCCACGTCCACGGAGTCAACATCTTCCGGGACTGAAAATTGGAGGGCCAGCGTGGCTTCATTGGCGGTTCCCGTAACCCAGGATTCCTGTTGAATTCCATTGCGGCAAAAATAGGTATACCCTCGCAGTGCGTCCCGAACCTCAAGACACACGCGTCCACGTATTTGATGCGTTTGCGCGGCTGCTTTTAGCGTGTAGATCCTTTCCGGTTTTACGGGGAGAGTTTGCGTGATGATGCTGCAGTTCATCTTGCCTCTTACATCTGCTTTGAGGCGTCTTCTTGGAATATTTTCTTTGTGCGGCTCAAGCGAAAGCGGGGGAGCGCCTTCGGGGATGTTCCAATGAATGGGGTTTCCGTTCGCATCTAGCTGCTCGAAACGTCCATTGCGAATCGCTACATCCGGGCGGCGATCGCCGGCAATCAGGCTGTACGGCTCTTTCAGGGGCGGCTCGGCATACACCGCGTGGAGGCCGTAATAGGAAGCATACGCCCCATTGGTGGCGCTGTTTGGCCACGGGGTAATATCAAGGCCCATATAACAACGGGGGGCATCTGGCCCTTTAGGGAATACAATATCGCTTACGCCCAAGCGACCCGCGCGTTCGGCCATGAGATTCCGGGCTTTTGCGAGAGTGCTCCAAGGGTAGAGATCTTTCAAAATGCATACCGGCGCGTTGCGGGAAAATTCGGATGTGACGGTCGCCACAGCAAAGGCAATGCCGGCAATGCCGCAAATGATTTGCGTCGTGCGGCGCAGTTTTGGGGCGTTAGCCGTGTCTACGTGCGAGACAAGACTCCAGAGAGACCAGATGCCCGTCATCAGGATGACAAGGAAAGACGCCTCCAGAACGCGATGGAACGGGCGTTTTCCCATCGCCCAACAACCGAAGGCCAGCCATACTACAAAACAGGCTACGCCGACTGTTAGAACGCCTCCGGCGGTTTGGATGCCATAGCGGCGAACGGTTTTGTCTGTTGATGAAGACCGCGCCAGAAGCGCCCATGTCGCGAGGAGAATGATGCATGAGATGACGCGTGGATCAAGGATCCACGAACGCACGTCCGTATGAAGGATCTCCATGAATGCGCGCAGGGCTGCCCCGTGATCTCCGTGGGCGGAGAATTCTTGCGCACGGCTCCAGTTGCCTGGCGCCACGACCACAGAGGCGAATCCTAAGAGGGCAGTTCCAAGAATGACAGCGAGAAGCCAGCGTTCTGGCCGTTTTCGCGCAAATGCCACTCCACACATGACCGTGGCTGCTGCACAAATAAGCATCCCGACCAATTCATGTAAGCCTACGGCGTATACCGTCAACGCTACGGATCCTGCGACGCGTAATCCTCGTAAAGGCCGAACCCTTGTGGCGCGAAGGGCGGATAATCCTATCGCAATGAGAAATAGCGCGCACGCCATGGACAGTTGGTAAGTCACTGCTCCTGTCCACCAGAGGACGGACTCCATGGTTCGCCAACCGGTTATCGAATACCACAGAGACAAAACAAGCAGAGAGAAAAAGAGCGCAACCTTGCGGGGAAGACGAGGATCCAAGGCGCGGAAGAACACATGAAGAGAAGCCGTGCTGATGATCGAAATGATGATCAAGAGATAGGGATAGATGCGCGCCACATCGAACCACAAAAAAGGGATGCCAAGCGTGAGAACATGAGTCCAACGGCCGGTTAAGTGCAGATAGAAATAGGCGAGGAGATTCCAGAGGCCGGACTGTTGCGCTCGGCCCGAGGTCACGTAGTCGTCGTACATCGGAATTGCGAATAGTTGCAGAACGCCTGTCATTTGCAAGACCACGAGAGAAGCAAACACTGCTGCGATCGATCCGGAAGACGCGAATGTAGAACAAAGCGCATCTGCTTGGTTAGCGCGGCAATGGGTAGGGGATTGCGTCGCCAGCATGGTGTTTCGGAAATCTTGCTCGATTTCAGCCATAGCTCCTCCGGGGGTTGCGCACGTCATCACGATACAGGTTATTGCGCAAATCTTCTATCTTCTTCCTAGCAGGGGTTCGAGGCGATGCATCTTCGAAGGCTCCTGGGCGTCGCGTCATGAAGCTTCATCGGGGCCGGCCAATTCGACGTCTCGAAGCTGGTTGCGACGGGCAATGCGGGCGTTGCGTCGCAGGCCGTCGCATTTGGCGCGCATAAGCGGAGAGCCTCGAAAGCGATTGAAAAACGTATGCTCATCCAGCGAGGCCAGTTCGGCAAGGTCTGGATTCGCGCGGCCTGGACGCGGAAAAAAATCCGGCTCGGTCGTCGGCGCGACGTCGCGATTCCACGGGCATGCGTCCTGACAGACATCGCATCCGAACACCCAGTCCCCCATGCGGCGGGCGATATCGTCCGGGATGTCTCCGCGACGCTCGATCGTTCCGTACGCAATGCAACGCGCCGCGTCCACGACGCCCGGCGCGATGATTGCTCCCGTGGGGCAGGCGTCGAGGCAGGCCCGGCACGCGCCGCATTGATCGGGCATCGGCGCATCGGGCTCGAGCGCGACCGTCGTGGCCACGACGCCCAGGAACATCCACGATCCCAGCCCCGGACGCAACACGAGACTGTTTTTGCCCAGCCATCCAATGCCGGCGCGCGCGGCCCATGCTTTCTCCAAGACGGGCCCGGCGTCGATGCTGATGTAGCAGGCGGCGTCGGGTTTCAGAGAACGGATGGCGTCGGCCAATCGCTTGACGGGTTTCAGAAGCGCGCGGTGGTAATCGCGCCCCCAGGCATACCGCGATACGCGCCCGCTGTCCGCCGGTCGCGGAGGGCGCGGCGCGAAATAGTTGCGCGCAACGACGACGACCGAACGCGCTCCCGGCAATGTGCGCGTGATGTCCTGGCGCGCATCTTTCGTCGCGGCCATCCACGTCATGTCCGCATGATACCCGCGCGCCAACCATGCGCCGAGACCATCATCCGGATCGATCGGCGCGACCGCCGCAACGCCGCACGCATCAAACCCCAATGTTCGCGCGCGATCTTTGACGATGTCGGAGCAAGTCATCGTTACGTCCTTGGAGAGAACCGGGGGAACCCTTCGTGGGAAAGGGGTTCGGGGAAAACCATTTTTCAAAAAAGTTTTCCCCGGTTATCGTTCTATCTCTTTCGTTGCAGCCAATTATGAAATGCCAAGGTATTCGGATCGACAACGGTCTTGGTCAGCACGTGGTGGAGTTTTTTTCCAGACACGTATATGAGTGCGGGCATGAAGCCTTCGTTGGTCAGGATGGCGCGCGCTTCGGCGGCTTCTGGGTGCGTACGCAACGGCTCGGAAAAATCGGCGAAGTAGAGCGCGAGACCCGTCGTGCTCATTTCGGGATGCCCGGTCGTGTGCCATCGGATCGCGTCGAGCACATCCTCGTCGTCGATGCCCAACACGCGCCGGCATTCTTCCGCCGAAACAGGGCCATGCAGCAGTTTGGGTTTGCGCAGGGAGACGTCGGACACCGGGATGTCGCACCGGCGCGCCGCCGCCAACAGGTCCTCATCGCTCATGCCTTTGCACAAATCGTGCAGCAGGCCCGCTTGGACGCACTGCGCCGCGGCGATGCCCACGCGATCGGCGATCGTCAACATGAGTTCCGTGGCGGAGATGCAATGGTTCGCGGTCTTCTCGCTCAGGCGCGCGCGGATCAGCGAGACGTACTCTTCGGCGCGCGGCACGTCAAGAAGCGGCATGATAGATGCCTTTCCTGCGGATGAGTTGCAGCACGGCGGCCGGCAGCAGGTCGCCGAGTTCTCCGCCGTTTTGGATGCGATCGCGGATTTCCGTGGAGGAGAGATCCACCGGCGTGAACGGCAACACCGTCGCATAGGGCCGCAGCATCGCGGGGATTTCAAACGCGCCGGGTCTGGGGACGATCAACACGCGCGCGCGCTCGAGAATGCCCCGCGTGTCGCGCCAAAACGGGAAATCCATGGCCATGTCGAGGCCGACGATCAAAAAAAGCTCTGCGCCGGGGTGCATTCCTTGCAGCGCGCGGAGCGTGTCCACCGTATAGGACGGCCCTGGCCGGTCCAATTCGACGCGGCTCGCGGTCATCTGGGGCTCGTTTTCGAGGGCGGTTTCGACCATGGCAAGGCGGTCTTCCGCGCAAGCCGTTGGTCCGTCGCCTTTGTGCGGCGGGCGCGCGGCGACGACAAACAGCACGCGGTCGAGTTGACCCACGGCCAGCGCGGCGCGCGCAATGTCGAGGTGCGCGTTGTGAATCGGGTCAAAGGTGCCGCCGTAAACGCCTAACCGCAATGCCTTATCCCCGAAGTTGGCCGGAACCGCGCACGATGTATTTCAAGGTGGTCAGTTCCTTGAGCGCCATCGGCCCGCGGCAATGCAGCTTGTTGGTGCTGATGCCGATCTCGGCGCCCAGTCCAAACTCGAAGCCGTCGGTGAAGCGCGTCGACGCGTTCACGTACACGGCCGCGCTGTCCACCGCATCGAGAAAGCGTTCCGCCGCCGCGTAGCTTTCCGTGACGATGGCGTCGGAATGGCGCGATCCGTAGTGATTGATGTGACGGATCGCCTCCTCGAGAGAGCCGACGATCTTGATGGAGAGAATCTTGTCCAGATATTCCGTGCGCCAATCCTCTTCGATGGCGGGCGTGCAGTCGATGAGGCTTCGCGTGCGCTCGCAACCGCGCAGTTCGCAGCCGCCGTCCTGCAACGCCGCCGCCATGCGCGGCAACGACAACGGCGCGATGGCCGCATGCACCAACAAGGTTTCCATGGCGTTGCACGTGCCCGGACGTTGGAGCTTCGCGTTGACGCATATTTTTTCGGCCATGTCCACGTCGGCGTCATCGTGAATGTACGTGTGGCACACGCCGTCGAGATGCGCGACGACCGGAATGCGCGACTCCTCATAGATTCGCGCGACAAGACCTTTGCCGCCGCGCGGCACGATGACGTCGATGGTGTTATTGAGGCCGCTTAACATCATGCCGACGGCCGCGCGATCCTGCGTCGGCACGATCTGGATCGCGTCACGCGG
>JAKJDA010000184.1:0-4471 GCA_022706165.1 Candidatus Hydrogenedentota bacterium
GCGGGCGCGGCGCGTATCCGACGCAGCGCATCGAGAACGCGGCGATGGCCTTCTCGGCGACGAGCGCGCCGATGCGGCCGACGCCGACGATGCCCAGCGTTTTGCCGAACAGTTCCGCGCCCATGAATTTTTTCCGGTCCCATCGGCCCTCCATCATGGACTGATGGGCCTTCGGAACGTTGCGGCACAGGGCAAAGAGCAGCGCGAAGGTATGCTCGCAGGTCGAGATGGTGTTGCCGCCCGGCGTGTTCATCACGACGATGCCCTGCTTCGTGGCGGCGTCCTTGTCGATGTTGTCGGTGCCCGCCCCCGCGCGCCCGATAACGCGTAAACGGCCCGGATTCTCAAGCGCGGCGGCGGTCACTTTGGTTGCGCTGCGCACGACAAGACCATCGTACTGGCCGATGATCGCAGCAAGTTCCTCGGGTTTCTGCGGAGGCTTTACGTCCACATCAAACCCGGCATCCCGAAATATCACAACGCCTTCATCGCTCAGACCGTCAAGAACAAGCATCTTGAACATGGCCGCCACTCCCGCCCTTGTATGGGCAACTCCCTCGCCGCGGTTCGTTAAATGCAGGAAAAAACAAGATAGGGCACGCCGGATCCGTCCGGCGCGCTGGAATATACGCTGCCCCCTTTCCTTAAGAGGGGAAGCTATCAGACCGTCCCGAGACATGTCAAGGGGCGCCGCGGACGGCATCTTCTTGCCAGGCATTTGTTTCTCTGTTAATCTGGGCCGGGCGCAGCGTGTTCCCGTCCTGAACGCGTCGCGACGCATCCCAGGGCGAGAACGACATGTTGGCGCACGCGGGGCTGTCTGGCGGCAGGGAGAGGAGAAGGAAAGGCATGAGGAATTCAAGGAATTCACGCTGGTCCCTCTGGGGCATTGCTGCGATCTGCACCGTATCGTTGCTGATTACGGGGTGCGGCAAGAAGGAAGAGCAGCAGGCGCAGCCAAGCGCCCCTGCCGCTCCCGCGACCACCCAAGCCGTCGCGCCCTCCGCTCCCCCTGCGCCGGTCGTCGCGCCGGTCGTTCGCGCGTTCCAGTGTATGCCGGAACAGGCCGCCCTCGCCCTGGCCGCGCCGTCGCTCGACGCGTTCTACGGCAAAGCCATCGCCTTGGCAAAACGCGTCGTGCCGGAGGGCATCCCTGTCGAAGAGGCCATAGCGCAATACTCACAAATCATGGCGGCCCAACTCGGCGTTCCTTCCGCCTCGACGCCGGTCGATGTGATGAAGGCCGGCGGCATCGACGCCAACGCCCCCGTCGCCGTGTTTGTCGAACTCGACACGATGTGCCAAGCGCTTGGCGACCTCGCGGCGCAGGTGCGCGCCGCCGCGAGTGCGGGAGAAGACTCCGCCGGGTCATCGGCGCCTCCAGCGCCCATCAAACCGCCCCAACCGGGCATGGCAATCCTCTTCACGGCATCGGATCCGGCGAAGGCCGACGCCTTTGTGACGAAGTTCATCGCGGCCGCGTCCGAAGTTC
The DNA here is from genome assembly GCA_022706165.1 of Candidatus Hydrogenedentota bacterium. Lineage (GTDB taxonomy): Bacteria > Hydrogenedentota > Hydrogenedentia > Hydrogenedentales > SLHB01 > JAKJDA01. The sequence continues at coordinate 1,493 of JAKJDA010000184.1, forward strand.
CGGCAGAAATCAAGACGGAACAGGACGGGGACATCACGCTTACGTTTGTCAAGGCCGATGGCCCTGCGTATTTTGTGTCGGGCTCCACCTTTGTGTTTGGCAATAGCCGCGCGCTGCTCAAGGCCGTCGCGGCGCGCATGAAAACGCCCGCCGATGTGCGATACGGCTCCGACGCATGCCCCATCAACGACCCCGCTGAAATCGCGATGCTGCTGCGCATGGACAAGTTGTTGAGCGTTGTGCCCGCACTCTCGACGACGGCGGCGGTGCTGGATTCCGGCGTCGCCGAGGCGGCACAGACACAGATGAAGGCCATGAATGACCTCCTCAAGTCCTATGCCGGGGCCGATCCGATGGTGGTGACATGGAACGTGAGGCAAGACGGCATTGACCTGCTCGCCCGTATCGACACCGAGACGCACACGGCCCTTCCCGCCATGCTTGGGGACGCCGCCCCGCTCATGCTGAGTGCCTTGTGCCCCGTCGCGCTGGATCTGTTTGTGGACATGCGGTTGACGCCGGAGGCCAAAGCCCAGCTCGAACGCACCTGGAAAAACTCGCTCTCCGTGTCCGTTCAAGATGACCCGCGCGCCAAACAAACCCTGAGCCTGCTGCGTCTCGCGCTCGCATTGACCGGCGAAGAACTCGCGCTCGGCGTGACGGGCCAGCGGGACGGTCTGCCGCTTTTGTTGGCCCTCATCGAACAAGACGACGTCGAAAAGACCAAGAGCGTCCTTGCCGAAATCGGCATTGCATCGAAATCGCTGGAGACCTACAACGAAGTCGACCTGTTTGAACTCCCCATTCCTGTGAGGCCGGCGATTCGCTACGGCTTCATCGGAAATACGCTGGCGTTCTCAAACGACCACGCAGCCCTCAAAGGCGCCATCGACCGCAAGGTTGCCACGCAAGAACAGACCTACCTCGCGAGTCTGCAGCCGCCCCTCGACGCGACCACGCCGCGCTACATGGCCGCCGTTCTCCACGGGTCGCTGTTCGCCAATGTCCTTGCACCCATGGCCTTGCGCGACAACCAGGAAGCGAACCCCGAGGCGTCCGCCACACTGGCGGTCGTCGGCGCAAAACTGCGCGACGTGCGCTTGCTTCAAGAACGGCGCGGCAGTTGGTTGGAACAACGCCTTTCGATTCAACTGAATTAACCATACCGATGCCGCTGGGAGATAGGATGAACGAAACAAAGCCGCCACAAACTGAAATCGTGTCACCCGAGAAGACGCACGCGCTGCGGCTACGACGAGTATTGATGTATACACTTGCCGCGTCGATCTTGGTTGCGCTGGTTACGCCCGTTATTTGGGAAGGGCAGCGATGTGCGCGTTACTCCCGTTTTCTGTCACTAGCCGAAGAGGATATCGCCGGTTATCCGAGTACGCTCCATGCCTATCCATGGAGTCTGAGCGAAATGAATAGTGGCCGGTCCTATGACCATAGGCCTCTAGGCTTCCTGCGATCCAAGTGGGAGCACGCGATGGAAGATGAGTGGCTTCCTTCGTGCCTCGACCCCGCGATCTATGATCAGGAAGTGGTCATGGTGCGCATCAATGCAAACGGGTGTCCGTATGTGTTTGGACACATGGCGAACGCGAAGGATATGCAGTCCGGATGGGTCTATTGCGGGATGCATCCGCAAGGCGCGAACGATAAACCCAAAAACTACTTTATGTGGGACAACCACCAGAAACGCCGCGCAATACGCAACGCCTTTCTCTCCGTCAAACGATATCTCGCCTGCGTCTGTAATGACCACTACAGACACCTATGGGAAAGCGCGGATTTGCGCAGTCAACCGCATCAGGAGAAAATCTGGATCGCGGCGGCGTTCCATCGCAAGGAAATTGCCTCTTCCCCGTGCAGCGATATCATCAACGCATGACATTGCCCAATTTACTCGACGAGACCGTCGCCCTGTTGCCGGGCATTGGCCCCAAACGCGCCGAACTGCTGGCGCATCTCGGCGTTGCGACCGTGCGCGATCTTGTGCTGTGGCTGCCGCGGACCTATGAGGATCGCCGCCGCATCACGCCCATTCGCGACGCGAAGGAAGGCGATGCCATCACCATCGAAGCGGAAGTCGTGAATGGCCGGGCGATCCGTCTGCGCTCGCGCTTGTCGTTGGCCGATCTGACCTTGGCCGATGCCAGCGGCACGATCCACGCCACATGGTTCGGGCGCGACTTCCTCGTACGCGCGTTGCCCAAGGGCGCCCGCGCCCTGTTCACCGGGGTTGTCGGCAAATACAAGGGCCTCGCGCTCAAGAATCCCGAGTATGAAATCCTCTCGGGAGACGACGAAGACCTGCTCAACACGGGGCGCATCGTGCCCATCTACCGGCTCACCGAGGGCATCTCGCACCGCATGCTGCGCCGTTGGATCATGGCCGCCCTCGACGCGGCCACAGATGCGCTGGAGGAGCGTCTGCCGGAAGCGCTGCGTACGCAGCATGGATTCCCCTGCGCACACGACGCCATTCGCTCGGTGCACTTTCCGGCAGAACTCGATGCGGCACACTGCGCACGCGATCGCTTTGCGTACGAGGAGTTGCTCGCGATCCAGCTCGGCGTGCTGCGCGCACGGGCTGCACGGCTCCACGAGGAGAAGGGCTACCGTCACGCGATCGACGGCGCGCGCTTGGGCGCTTTGCGCGAATCGCTTCCCTTTGCCTTGACCGGGGCGCAGGCGCGCGCGGTGGACGATATCCTGCGCGACATGGCGTCGCCGCGGCCGATGCTCCGTTTGTTGCAGGGGGATGTCGGTTGCGGAAAAACGGCTGTCGCGTTGCACGCGATTGCCGCGGCAGCCGACGGCGGTTTTCAGACGGCCCTCATGGCCCCCACCGAAATCCTTGCCGAGCAACACGCCATCACCTTGCGCGACATGCTCGCCCCGTTGGGGCTGGAACCCACCCTGCTGACCGGGTCGACACGCGGCGCAAAGGAGACGCGCGCACGTATCGCAAGC
>JAKJDA010000184.1:4481-6269 GCA_022706165.1 Candidatus Hydrogenedentota bacterium
CGCGACGCCCGCGTCGTCGTTGGCACGCACGCCCTCGTGCAAGAATCCGTCGCCTTTCATCGCCTCGGCCTCGTCGTCGTCGACGAACAACACCGCTTCGGCGTCGTGCAACGGCAACGACTCGCAGAAAAAGGGCTTCACCCCGATGTCCTGCACATGACGGCCACCCCCATTCCACGCACGCTTGCGATCACGGTCTACGGCGGCATGGACCTCACCATCATCGACGAACTGCCGCCGGGCCGCACGCCCGTGAAGACCCGACGCATCACGCCGGCAAAAGTGGACGACCTGTATGGGTGGGCGGTCAAGCAGGCGGCAACCGGCGCACAAACCTACGTCGTGTGCCCCCTCGTGGACGAGTCCAACGCGCGCGCCGTGAAGGCCGTGACCACGCACTTCGAGGAGTTGTCGAGCGGCCCCTTCGCCGCGTTGCGTTGCGCGCTGTTGCACGGGCGCATGGCGGGGCGCGACAAAGACGCCGTCATGCACGCGTTCAAAAAAGGCGCGCTGGACGTGCTGTTCAGCACCAGCGTTATCGAAGTCGGCATCGACGTGCCCGCGGCCACCATCATGATCATCGAAGACGCAGCGCAATTCGGATTGACGCAACTGCATCAACTCCGCGGACGCGTTGGGCGCGGTGCACAAGAGTCGCATTGTTTCTTGCTGGGAAAACCCAAAACCGACGAAGGCAAACAACGCCTCGATATCTTCTGCAGCACGACAAACGGCTTCGAAATCGCCGAGGCCGACCTCACGATGCGCGGTCCCGGCGAATTCTACGGCATCAAACAAGCCGGCCTGAGCGACCTTCGCGCCGCCGACCTCCTCCGCGACGTGCGCCTCCTCGACAAAGCCCGCCACGACGCCCAAACCATCCTCGCCCGCGACCCGCTCCTCGCAGACCCAGCGCATGTCCCACTGGCCGAAGCCTCTCGCCGTTTCGAACAGATGCTGGCGTAGAATGCCGCGCTCGCGCTTTGACAACCAGCCGCTTTCGCTATAGGATGACGCACATCGGCGGAGCGCACAGGGCCATGGGCGTCGCGGAAAGGAGAGGTCGTCGTGAAAAGAACCGGCAAAATCGCCATCACTGCGGGTTTGGCGTTGCTGATCCTGTTGGTGATAGCCTTGGTGGCGGCGGAGTTCCGCCTGGAATGGCTGCGCAAAGCCCCACGCCTTACCGCTGCCGCGGTGAACAAACCTGACGCATGCGTCGTGATTCGTCTGCAACCGCTTCTTGCGCCTCCCGAAATCACGCAAATCCTGGCCGCTCAAGCCAAAATAAGGCCGCAGTGGCTGGTTCATTTGCTTCCCCAGGAAATCGCGATTTTGTTCGCCGCCGATGCCGCTTCGGAAGAGATCCGAACCACCTTCTTCATCAACGAACAGCGGATCGGCCCCCTCATCGCCGCAAAATCCGATCTGGAGCCCTTGCGCAAGCAGTTTCCCGGCGTCCGTTGGTCGTCGCAGCAATTGGAACGTTCCGCGCGCGGCATGCTCACGCTCGATGGCAAAGCCGTATTGGACGCCTCTGCCACGGAAACGCTCCGGCGACGTTTACGCCCTGCTGGCTTCCGCGCTGGCCGGAGCCAACCTTCCCGCGGGCTTGCTGCCTCCAGAACAGATCGAAATGATCATGGGGGGGATCTCCACGGGGCACGCCCGGATCGATCCCGCAGGAAAAGATGCGTTCGACGTCGTCGTCCATTTCGAATGCGATCCGGCTGCTCCGCCCGAGACGCCGCAATCTATTCAGTCCCTACTCGGCATGGCTCAAATTGG
>JAKJDA010000185.1 GCA_022706165.1 Candidatus Hydrogenedentota bacterium
AAATGGGGCCAGCCGTTGCACCGCAAGGCGTTGCTCGATCGCATGGGCGTCGACTACGCGAAGACGCCCGCCGAAGACTTTGCCACGGGCATGGTCACCTTCCAGAACCCCGAGACGGGCCAACTCGTGAAGGGCCAGTTCACGAACTCCTGGATGTACGACAAGCAGGGCCTGCGCCTCACGATGGACGGACTGGGGCCTGGGTACGCGTTCGAGGTGAACTCCCTCAAGAGCCCGATCGAGATTTTCATCGCCGACCAGGCCGCCGAGGCGGTCGCGAACGCGGAAGTCGCGCTCGAGAAATCGACCTCTTCGCGCGGGTTGCTGGCTGTCGAGGCAAACGAAGCCGACCTGTATGGGTATGTCGACGAACTCGAGGATGCGTGCCGTGCATTCGCAGAAGGCCGCGACGGACTCGCCAACTGGGAGTACGGTCTCGAAGTGACCAAGCTCTGCCAAGCCGCCTACCTCTCCGCCGAACGCAAGAGAACCATCGACCTCACTGACCCGGCGACGCAAAAGGAGCTTGAAACCTATGTGTCGTTCATTGCCCAAGGCAGAGGCCGCGAGACGCTGCAAGCGCTGTGAGAGATGGGTCTCGGAGACGCTTTGGCCGGGGAACGGAACATGGGGCGAAAGGTCGCCGGGGTTGTGTACAATGCCCCTTATGTTCGGATCAAAAATAGCGGATACACCGTGCAGACGATGCGGAGAAAGTGTGTGGGATGTCCTCTACGCGAGGGATAGGCGGCCTGGAGATACTGACGCGCGTCATCAAGGACAATTACGATTTCGCGCAGGTGAACACTCCTGAGCCAATGCCCGACGTGCACCAGCGCCGTCACCGGAAACTCGTGGTGAAAACGGATCGCGGCGTCTTTCTCGCGAAGACATACCGGCGAGACCCATATGTGCTGGATGCCCTGCGCTTTCAGCATCGGCTTTCGGATCACCTTGCCGCGAACGATCTGCCCGTAGCCAATATTCACCGGGCCAAATCAGGGCGGCGCATCGTGGAAGTGGACACGTGGGCGCTTGAACTGCAGGAATACGTGGATGGGGATCCCATGACGGTTTCTGGGGGAACGCTCATCATCTCGGCGCAGGCATTGGGGCGTTTTCACACGGTTTGTCGCGATTTTCCGCGACCGGAACGGGACGCGCGAATGTGGCGATTCAGCGAAGTGCCGAGAGAGTCGCTGAAAAATATTTATGAGCGCGCCCGGGAAGAGGGGGCTCCGGAAACGGCGGCGGATTGCTGCAACCGAATTGCCCTGTTCCTGCGGGGGGCATCGGAAATCTTGAATTGGGAAGCCCGCGCTTCCTTCGAAACGGGCCTTATCCACGGCGACTGGCACAGCGGAAATCTGATTTTCAAGGGGGACAAGCTGGCGGCGATCGTCGATCTAGAATTCGCGGGGGACGGGTGTTATCTCGAAGACTTGGCGTATGCCATTTCCAATCTCTGCGTCCGGACCACCGACCGGGAGGAACGCCTTGCCAAGCGGGTCGATCTTCTATTGCACGAATACCAACGGCATCGTCCCCTTTCGTTCGCGGAAATCTCCGCTCTCTTTCATGCCGTCGGCGTGAAACACGTGGCGACGGTTTCCTTCCAGATTTCCTCCAGCAATCCTGTCGTGGCCGGACTCAATTCGTTTCAATGGTTGGAGCGTCTCGCCTTCCAACTCGAATGGCTCGAAAAGCGGGCCAAGGCTGCGCGATGGGGACAGTAGTCCCCGCCCGCCGCCTGTTTGTCCTCGGGAATCGTTTTGGGTGAGGACCCGATACAAAAAACGCAGTACTCCAGACTCAGAAAGGAAAACCACATGCAGATCATCGACACCGCGACGCAACTATGCGCCGTCATCGGAAACCCGATCGAGCATTCGCTCTCGCCAACCATGCACAACGCCGCCTATGCGGCCGCGGGGCTGAATTGCGTTTACCTCGCTTTCAAGGTGGAGGACTTGCGCGGTTGCCTCGCGGGTATGCGAGCCTTTCCGTCCTTTCGCGGCATGAGCGTCACCATTCCCCACAAGGTCGCGATCATGGACCTCCTGGACGAGGTCGAGCCCATGGCGCAGCACGTGGGATCCGTGAACACGGTCACCCACGAAAAGGGCCGACTCATCGGATCGACCACCGATGGCGCGGGAGCCCTGCGCGCGTTTTCCGATGCGGGCGTATCGATGGACGGAAAAAAAGTGCTGTTTGTGGGGAGCGGCGGGGCCGTTCGCGCCGTCTCCTTCGCGGTGGCCGAAATGACCTCTGCCAAGGCGATCACCATTCTGGGGATGGAGCGGGAACAGGTGGCCGGTCTCGTGGCGGACCTCAAGGCCAAGGCCGGCGCGAATGTTTCCGGCGGAGATAGCGCGACCGATCTTGCCGAAGCGATGCGTGATCACGATATCGTGATGCACGGGACGCCCTTGGGCATGTATCCCCACAACGATGCCACTTGCCTGCCCAAAGAATCATTCCGCAGGAACCAGGTTGTCTTCGATATGGTCTATCGGCCGTTCAAGACGCGGCTTTTGTGCGAGGCCGAGCAAGCAGGATGCGTCACCATTCCGGGCATTCACATGCTGGTGAATCAGGCCGTCCTGCAATTTGAGCGTTGGACCGGGCTGCCTGCCCCAGTCGAGGCCATGCGCAGCGCCGTGATGCCCCTGCTCGAAACGGAGTAGAATTCCATGAATATCGTGCTGATTGGATACCGGGGCGCGGGAAAATCGCGCGTGGGCAAGCTGGTTGCGGCGGAACTAGGCATGACGCTTCGCTGCACGGACGAAGAAATCGTTCGTCGCATTGGATGTTCCATTCCTTCTTTCGTGAAAAAACATGGCTGGGATGCGTTTCGCGACGTGGAAACGGAGGTGATCCGTTCGATGCCCCCGTGCGACGCCACGGTGATCGACACCGGCGGCGGCGCCGTGCTCCGTCCCGAGAACGTCGCCGTTCTCAAGGCCTGCGGCCCCGTGTTCTGGCTTCAGGCATCCGTGGACAAGATCGTCGCGCGAATTCAAACCGACGCAAACAGGCCCTCGCTGACCGGCGCAAAATCCTTCACCGAAGAGGTCGCCGAGGTGCTTGCGGATCGCCTGCCGATATATGGGGCGGCGGCGGACCGCGCGATCGACACCGACGATAAGACCCCCGAAGAAGTCGCGGCAAGCATAATTCACTACGCAACCGGGAAAAATTGTGGTAGGATCGTAGCAACGTAAAGGGAATCGGGGGAGATTGCCTGAAACGAATCGATGAACAATAGGCCCCATTGTTCATCGCGCGCGACAACGGCGCGGCGAAAAATGTTCGCAGCAACGCGAGGGGGAATCCCGCGTGAGGCTGAGGACAGAGGGACTTGGCGCCTCAGGGTGAAGGCGTTTGTGATAAATCCGGGCGAGACGGCTTCACGAGCATGGGGGGAGGGAAAGCGATGCGCGTTCAGACTTTTGTCGGCAAAGTAGGCATGGATTCCTTGCGCCAGATGGATCAGCAAATCAACCATTGGCTCAAGCAAAACAATGTCGAGCCCAAGTTCGTCACGCAAACCTTCGGCTACGAACCGCACCGGGAAGTCAATAACAACGAGCCCGTGATAGTCACCTCCATCTGGTACATTTCCGGCGACTCGACGTCTCGCGATTGGACGGAAAAAGGCATGCTTGCATAGCGGCGCACTTGAGCGGGCGAACGCCGGGTGTTACACTACCCCCAATGCAACCGTGGATTGGCGGCAGACAGGACGTGCCGCCAAGAAGAACTATGAACGCCGCGTCCCTGAAGGTGAACGAAGAAATGGTACTTACGAAGTATATCCAAAAGAACTGTATCGTTCCGGACCTGCGCGTCGACAACAAGGCGGACGCTCTCAAGGAGCTCACACACCTGTTGTTCGACAAAAAGAAGATGAAGGGCGTCAGCCAGGCCCTTGACCAAATTATCGCGCGCGAAGTGACGGAGAGCACCGGCATCGGCCATGGCATCGCGGTGCCGCACGCGCGTGTGACGGGTATGAAGACCTTGGCCTGCGCGGTAGGCCGCATTCCGGAAGGTCTCGATTTCATGGCCGTGGACCGCAAGCCCGTTCACCTGATTTTTCTCATCTGCTATCCATCAACCGAGCAAACGACGTACCTCAATTTCGTGGCGACCGTAGCGCGCCTCCTGCGGAAACCCGAGCATCTGCAGCGCATCATGACGGCTGCAACCCCGGATGACATTTTCGACATTCTGGAGGCCGATTCAGAGACCTTCCACGAACGTGCGGAACAGCAAGTCCAGGACCTGAAAGCAGACCCGGACCTCGGGAAGATGCGCGACGCGCACGCCGATCTCATCCTGCTCGCGCGTTTGCAGCTTTGCCAGGAGATGCTGACCAATGCGAAGACCGGAAAAGGCGATATCAAACAGCGCATCGAAAAAATTCGATCGCTCGTATCGCCCCGCATTCTGGGGCATTATGATCGCCTCATGAAGAGTCGTCCGCCGGCGCTTGTTTCCGTGGAAGGCGACACATGCCAAGGCTGCTTCATGCGGTTGCCGTCCAAATTCGTGCAGCAAGTGAGACAAGACCCGGAACACATCCACACCTGCACCAACTGCAGCCGCTATATCTACGTCGTATAACCCACTCAACGCCCAAACGCCTGTTCCTTTGGCGAGGAACAGGCGTTTTTGTGCGCATCCGCACTCTTTACTCCACGACAGCGAATCGCCAGCAGACCTCGAGAAACGTCGACGTACGGCCCTTAAGGCGTTTGAGGAGTTCCGCGGCGCCGGAGTCGCCCGCGACGTGCTGGATCATGAGGCGTCCCTCCTGTTCGCAGAGGAGATCGTGCTGCGGGAAGACCTCGCGCATCAGAAACAGGGCGAACTTCACCAATCGAAATGGTCCGTAGGCGCGCGGCATCTCTCCCGCCATTGCTTCAACCGCGACCGAGTACAAGTCCTTCATGCTGCCGATAAGGTCAGGCTGCTCGGGCGTGCGCGAGAAAACAATCGTGTAGTACCAGCCGAAGAGCGTGTCCCGCTCGCAGCCGTGTGCGTCGCTGACGCCAACAATCGGAACGGACTTTCCCTTTGCGCGTTCCTCGTGGTAACGCGCGACTTGGAGCGTGTTCGATTCCGCTTCCCGCCGATGATCTCGTACGCATCAAAGGGCTGCGTCTCGAACAGGTGCGTGGTGATGGCCCCGGACGGCGCGTAGCGATGCGACGTGTACCAGTAGGGATGGCAGAAAATCGCCAACCCGCCGCCTTCCCGGATTTTGTTGAAGCACCATGCGCAGGAGGCGTACTGATAGGAATCGACGCCTGGCGGAAATGGGCCAAGTTCCCGCTCCAAGCGCGCGACGTCCGATCGGTATTCGTCCGAAACGAACAGGTCGTTCACGCTGAAACGGCCGCCAAAATTGATCATGTGAACGGGATTATTCGGAGGATGCACCTCTTCGCCTCGAAAGATGCGCAAGTCATGCTCAACGCCGCGAAATGCTTCCTGGGCCTCGATGGACGGACCATATTGCTTGTGATCGGTGATCGCCATGAAATCAAGGCCAATCCTTCGGCATGCGCCTGCCACATACCCGGGCGTTTCCCGCCCGTCCGATCGCGAACTGTGAATATGGAGATCGCCTTTGTACGCGCGGCGCGCGTACAGGTCTTCCTCGACCGAGTAGACGCGGAAATCGCCGACCTGTTTCCGTTCCTCGCCGTTCAACGATTCGAGACAGATCGCGTGCTCCTGTTCCGCCTCGAAATACTGCGTGAAACGAATCGCGCCGTTTTCCGGTTTTGCGCGAATGCGTGTGTTTTCCGGCCAGCCGCTGCGCTGGGCGAACTCCTCGGACGGGAAATAGGCAAGTTCATAGTCCAGATCGTCGCGGAACGCACTGTGATCGAACAAGGGACGGATGACAATCTCGCTCGTCGCATTTGCGGGAACCACGCGCGGTGTTACGGAAAAGTAAATAATTTCGGGTTTCATCCTTTCCCCTTTCCTTCCAACTCCTCCCAACGCACATACAACGCGTCCACGTTTTTCCTGGCTCGCTCCAGCGACGCCAGCGCCTCTTGCACCGTTGCATAGGCTTGTTCATAGAACCCCGGAGCAGCCAGCGCTTCTTCCAGGCGGGACGCTTCGGCCTCGGCCTTGTGGATGAGATCCTCGATGCCACCGAGTTCTTTCTGTTCCATGTAAGTCAGGCGAACACCCTTTGCGGCGGGCGGCGCTTTGGGCGCTTTCGCCTCCTCTTCC
>JAKJDA010000186.1 GCA_022706165.1 Candidatus Hydrogenedentota bacterium
AACGAGGATGCACGCCGTTTCAACGCGATGTGTTTCGTCACGGTCACCGGCAACGCCTCTTCCAGAAACACAACCCCCTCTCGCGTCAACGCGACCCCAGTCTTGCCCGCCTTCGCCGTAAATTCCCCCGTCGCGAAATCCCCCAGTTCCGGGACCTGAACGGCCCACAACCGATCGGCCGTGATCCCCAAAGGATAAAAATGGTCCCGCAAACAGACCCGGCGGTATGGGTCATACACCAAAAACTCCTCCAGGCCGCTCTCCTTCGCCCGGACGAGTTCGTGAATGCTTTGGTCGCCTTCGCCTATCTCGCCGATTTGGACATTCCCCATCCGCAGCGCATCGTGATACAACTCATCCCGCCGCGTCAACGTATTGGCAAAATTGAAGCATTTATCCTTGAACGACCACTCGAACAACGTTCCGCCATCCAACGGACTCAGCCCCAACGACAAATGAGCATTCTCCAGAATGACCTCGTCGCGGCCGTCCCCATCGAAATCGAGCGACTCCACGGTCATCCAGTTATCGTCCTTGTGGGCGATGGCATCGAGGACCCTTTCCACTGCGATCAGCCGATCATAGATCGCCGTCCTCAAATGGTTCAGGTAAAGACCGCCAAAAACGCCATGCCAATACGCGCAATTGCACTGTCCCTCGTGCAGAAGCTGTTCCGCCTTTGAGAGCCGCCGGTCTTTCGTCGCACGCAATCGTTCCAGTTTGCCGCTCACGCGCAGCATTTTTTTCTGCATCGTGTTGGATTCCGGGTATTTTGTCAGAAAATTGCGCCAGAACCCGCCGCGAACGAAAAGCTTGTCCTCCTTGGCGCGCTCAGGGTCTTGCTTGATGCGTTGCAGGACGCGCGCCAAGAGGCGCTGCGTAGGAACGGGCAGGGCCCATTCCATCATTTCTTCGTACGACGCACACGTCAGATATGTCCGGCCCAACGCCGGAATACGCGCCATGTAGTCCGAATAGGTCACCGACTGAACCCACTCCTTATTGTCCGTCAATGCCTGGAAAAATTCCTCCAGCCAACCCTTTTCGTAGACGCTGCGATAGGTTTCGGGCCAGATGCCGAATTTTTCACCGTCATCGTGGAGCACGGCGCAGCGCGTGCCCTCTTCGGTGGCGAGATCGCGCAGGTAGTCTATCGATTCGTACACTTGGTGGAACGGGACCAGATAGCGCAATTTCTCGAGAATCGGGAAGACACGGAGGGTTTCGCCTTCGTCTTCCGTTACGTAGTAGCCGAACATCCTATCGGGCGAGAGCCCCGAGCACAGAAAATGGGCGTCATCGAGCGCGGTGTATTCTATGCCGCTTCGTTTCAGAACAGACGGCAGGCGCGGCTCCCAAACGCGCTCGGTGAGCCACATCCCGCGCGGCGGCGCGCCGAAATGTTTATCGCAGAAGGCGTTCATGCGCGCGATCTGAGCCAGGGCATCCCGCTCGGGGATCGTGCACAAGAGCGGTTCGTAGTAGGCGCCGCCCATGATCTCGATCTGTCCTGCGTCGGCCAACGCGCGCAGCCGCCCGATGAACACGGGCTGGTTTTTGAGAAACCAGTCCAGCAGCGGCCCTGTGTAATGCAGGGTGAAACGCACGTCGGGATAACGCTCGAGCACGTCGAGAAAAGGCTTATACGCTCGCTCATAGGCGAGTTCGAATACGTGCTCGATATTTCCGACGGGCTGGTGCGAGTGACAACCCAAAATCAGGTTGATGCCCTTGGCCATGGTTTTACGTTCCTTCTAGCCCGGCTCTTCCACCGGACGCGATATGTCGCGATGTCGCAACCGGACATTGTGTTTCAAGTCCCGCAAGAAAACCGTGAGCGCATGCGCAACCGCCACCGATCGATGGCGGCCTCCGGTGCAGCCCACCGCGATGGTCAAATACGCCTTCGGCTCGCTCGCATACTGCGGCAGCAAGAATTTGAGCAATCCGCGCAAGCGATCCAAAAACTCCTGGGCCGCGGCATTTTCAAGCACATAATCGCGCACCGCAGGCTCCTCCCCCGTCCAAGGACGAAGTTCGGGATCGTAAAACGGATTCGGCAAAAAGCGCACGTCGAACACCAAATCGGCTTCCGGAGGCACGCCATACTTGAAGCCAAACGAAGTCACCGTGACAAAAAGCTCCCGGGGCCTCCGCTCCCCCCAAAACATGCCGGCGATCCGGTCCCGCAACTCAACCGGCGACATCTGGCTCGTGTCGATCACCAAATCCGCACGCGCGCGGACCGGCTCCAACAACAGGCGCTCCCGCCGTATCCCCTCTTCCACCCTGCCCGAACCGGCGCTGGGATGCCGCCGCCGCGTTTCGCTATACCGATGCACGATGACGTCGTCGGAACTATCCAAAAAAACCGTGTCCACCTTGAGACCCAGTTCGGTCACCTCATCCAAATACGCAGGGAGACGATGCAGATCAGCGCCCGATCGGGCGTCGACGCAAACGGCAATGCGCTTGCGATTGCGATCGGCATTGCCGGAGACGAGTTCGGCGAACGTGCGGACCAACGAAGCGGGCAAGTTGTCGACGCAATAATATCCCAAGTCCTCCAGCAGCCGCATGGCCTGAGACTTGCCAGCCCCCGAAAGCCCCGTCACAAGCACGAAACGATGGGAATCAGGCATCGTCCGCCACGCTCATCAGGTTCATCAGGCGCTGGTTGAGCCGTTGCGCCGGATGCACGCCCATTTCCTTCAAACGATGGTTGAGAGCGGCCACCTCGATGATGATGGCGATGTTGCGTCCCGGCCGCACCGGAATCAACAGATACGGCGCCTTGACATCCAAAATCGTCAGGTACTCATCGGTCAGCCCCGTCCGATCATACTGGCCTTCCCGATCCCACTCCTCCAACTCCACCACCATGCCAATACGCTTCGAATTGCGCACATACCCAACGCCGTACACGCTTTTCACGTCGATGATGCCGATCCCGCGGATTTCCATGTGATGCTCGATGATCGGGGACGTCTCCGCGTACAACAAATCCTCGCGACGGCGCTTGATCGTCACCACGTCGTCCGCCACCAGCCGATGCCCGCGCTCGACCAGTTCCAGCGCCGTCTCGCTCTTGCCGATGCCCGGCGCGCCGACGATGAGGCACCCCACGCCATAACAATCCACCGTCGTCCCATGCACGATGGTTTCCGGCGAGAATTCATCAGCCAAGAACAGAATGATGCGACTGATGACTTCATCCGTGGAACGCAGCGAACGCAGCACCGGAATGCCGCGCCGGTTGCACATGTCCAAGAAAAGATTGCGCGGCTTCAGATTGCGCGATAAAACGAACGCGGGAATCTCGAACGAAAACATATTGTCCAACCGGCGCTGCAACGCCGACGCAGGCAACTGCTCCATGTAATGCACTTCGGTGTTGCCCAATATCTGCACGCGGTCATTCGCGAAATAATCAAGGTACCCGCTCAACGCCAACCCGGGACGATTGATATCGGAAATGAAAACAGGACGCCCAATGCCCTGAAATCCCCCGACGACTTCCAGTTCGAGATCGTCGGACATTTGATCAAGCAGACGGGCCACCGCGATGCTGCTCTTTCGATTGATCGGCAGGTTTTTGGTGTCCATGCCCTCTCTCTGCGCTCTGTGCGGTTTCAGCCTGCGCGCGGACGCCATGCGGCCACGCTCCAGCGTTCCGCCGACATCTTACAAAAAAGACGCCGCGCCCGCAAAGGGAAACGCGACGTCTTTTTTCGTGTCCGGTTAGAACTGAGGTTCGATTAGGCCATACGTGCCATTATCATGCGCGTAGAGCACATTCACCTGATTCGTGTCCGCATTCGTGAAGACAATGAACTTGTCGCTGGCCAACTCCAACTGCATGACCGCCTCATCGACGCTCATGGGCTTCATATCGATCGTCTCATGCTCGATCACGCGATGCGTGCCGCGCTCCGCGCCATTGCCGCCCTCTTCCGACTCCGCCACATGAATGATGTTGTGCAGAAACTCGCGTTCCTGCGCGGACTTACGCGGCTTGTAGTCCTTAATGCGCGACTTGTACCGATTGATCTGCTTGTCCAGCTTCTCGATAACCGCATCGATCGATCCATACATGTCTTCCGAAGACTCTTCCCCATGGATGCGAAGCCCATTGGCGTGCACCGTAATCTCGGCGATATGGCGATGTTTTTCCACGCTGAGCACGACATCGACATCGATCAACCGATCAAAATGACTCTTCAGCTTCGCCAGTCGGCTTTCCGTGTGCGCTTTCAGGGTGTCCGACATTTCCATGTGCCGGCCCGTCATGGTGACCCGCATATTCGCTTTTCCTCCACTACGCGGCACGCCCCGTCCCATGGTCCGCGCCGACGCGTTCCGCCTTACGTATGCCGTTCGAAATACACGCACTAAGACAACGAGCGCGCCCGCTCCCCGTGTCTTGCCGTTGAGCAGCGGACGCGACTTCATCTTAAATGGATAGTAGCACTCAGGCATTGGCGGTGTCAATTCGACGAATTGCCCTCATCGTGGGAGCCCTCCCCGACAGCGGAGAAGGAAACGGAGAGAAAATTCCGAAAGATGTTCCCATTGGACGTGCGTGCTATACTCCTTTTCGTTGTTCGGTCATCCGAAACCGTACGACAAAGATCGTTTCAATGCGCATCCCGCCAATAGTGCGGGCAAAGAGCGGAGGCCTCAGATCCGCCGGGGAGAGGAACATCGCATGGCCGTCAAATGGCGTCGCATCATCAACGCAACCGCGCCGATCCGCATTTGCGATCTCGGCGGCTGGACCGATACCTGGTTTGCCGAAACGGGTGCCGTGCTCAACATCGGCGTCTATCCCTACGCCGAAGTGCAAATCTACGTGACGATGTGCGAGCGAGGATGCCCCCGCGTCATCGTCAATGCGGAAAATTTCGGCGATCGCTACCATTTCCGCACAGACCGCGACGGCTACGACCGACACCCCCTGATCGAGGCCGCCATACGGATGATGGAAATTCCCCAAGAGTTGTGCTTTGAAGTCAACCTCTATTCGTCGGCCCCTGCGGGTTGTTCGACCGGCACCTCCGCCGCGGTGAGCGTTGCCCTTCTCGGAGCGCTCGATCTGCTGACCCCCGGCCAACGCACCGCTCACGAAATCGCCGCCTTGGCCCACCGCGTCGAAACCGAGATGCTCGGCCTCCAATGCGGCATCCAGGACCAGTTGAGTTCCGCCTACGGCGGCATTTGCTTCATCGAAATGTTCCAATACCCGCACGCCTCCGTCTCGCAAATATTCGTCTCCAACAACATCTGGTGGGAATTGGAGCGACGTCTCGTTCTCGTTTACCTAGGACAATCACACGCCTCCAGCGCCGTCCACGCCCAAGTTATCCAACGCCTCGAGCAAAAAGACGCGGACAAAAGCGCGCTGGAATCGTTGCGCCGCGCCGCCCACAAGGGAAAAAACGCCATTATGCAAGGTGATTTCCTCTTGCTGGCCCGCGCCATGATGGAAAACACCGAGGCCCAGGCGGAACTCCACCCAGCCCTCGTGTCCGAAGACGCCAAGCAGATTATCGCGCTGGCGCAAGAGCACGGGGCGATTGGATGGAAAGTCAACGGCGCCGGTGGAGAAGGCGGTTCCCTCACCATCTTGTGCGGACCCGAAGGCGAGCGCAAGCGTTCTTTCGTACAGGCCTTGTCGGCGCTAAATCCCAAATACCAGGCTATCCCATTGTATCTATCGCGTTTCGGGTTGCGGCGATGGGAATGCGTCGAATAACGGATATCCCGGAATTTCGGCTGTTCCAATGGACTACCACCATTTGTGTGCCGATTCGAAAAAAATACAAAGTCTAGGGGGCAGAGGGGAAATCAGCACCACGAAACGTTTCATTTTTAGGATTCTTTTCCTTGACAACGGAGATTTCTGCTAGTAGAATGAAAACGTTAAGGTAGGCTGTGAAGTAGTGGGGTATCATTTTTTGTAGTGGGGTCGTGACGTGGTGGATTTTTTCCGCTCATCCAAAGTAAGGGGTCTTTTCATGCAAACCAAAGCGAGTGTGCCGTACGGATGCCGGTTTGTCTGGATGCCGGCCGTAGTGTTGTGCCTGATGGGCGTAACGCTGGGCTGGGGAACGCCGGCCGTGGCGGACATCTACGCCGGCGATGAGGCAGGCGGTGAC
>JAKJDA010000187.1:0-1467 GCA_022706165.1 Candidatus Hydrogenedentota bacterium
CCACGCCGCTGGATTCGTAGCCGTCCCATGCGGCGGCCTTCACGCCATTCACCCAGAATTCGCAAAGGCCGAAATCCGGCGCGGCGACATACCATAGATCCATGGCGTATGCCGTGGGGCGTTCGAGGTTGGCATCCAGTTCCCGGACGTATGTTGCGGGCGCGTTCGGACGGAACCAGAGCTGCATGCCGCCGCTGAAGTCGCCGAAAACGGTCAGGTCTTGCGCCTGCGCAGGTTCGGAAGACTTCCAGAGATCCTCCTCGCTTTCGCCTTCAACGACATTCGGCTCCCGATAGAGAATGGCGCTTTTCGGAGTGCGGTCGGGCTGGGGCGGCAATAGAGGGAACGGGGCATGGGGTTCGGTCTGGTACCAGTACGCCACGGAAGCGAAATCATCAGCCCGATCGTTGGCGTGTCCGTGTTCGATGGTCACGCGGATTGATTTGGAAAAGGGAATGGGATCCTCGATATGGTAGCGGTAAACGTTCCAGAAGGCGTTTCTGACATGTTCGCCGCGCTGGGGGCATCCGAAATAGAGGTTGCTGAACGCCGCGCCATAGCACCACGCCCCGCAGAAATAGTCTTCCGATCCTGTGCCGATCAGCTGCGGCTCCCGGGCGCCATCGATATAAATCATGTCGTCCCCTTCGCCCCACCAGCCATCGGCTCGCAGATGGATGGACAAGTTGACGCCCACGTAATGGCCGCGCCCCGTCGCTTCGAGGAAGGTGTAATTCTGGTCGGCCTGACACGGATGCGCCTGGCGGTATTGCGCATGAAACCTGAGTTCGTCCTTGGGAAGCCGCTTGTAGCGTTCGTAGTTGATGTAATAGTAGAAGGCGCCGCACGCGACCGGCCCTTCGTTGGTCAACGTCACGCGCGCGCCTTTGGCAAAGGGCATGCGCCAAAAACAGTTCAGGCCGTTGTTCGTGCCTATCTGAAACGGCAAGGAACTGTACGGATAGTACATGCCGTTGCCTTGGCCGAAAAAATCTCCGATGGGGGTCTCGACCGATGGCGTTGGCTCGCCGTCCCAATACATGCGCAGGACCATATTGCGCAGATGCCGCCGGTCCTCCGATGCGATCGTCGTCCAAATGTGCGTGATGGCTCCAGCCCCGTCGATTTCCGCGAGGGTGCGCGTTTCGCCTGGCAGAATCGGCCAGTCCTGACGTCCGTCGTTGTTGCCGCCGGAGGGGTCCACGCTCGATTGCCGCCCGACCGTAAAGTTCTTCGCCTTGGAGAGGCCGGCCAACGGGGCCCACGCGGCAGCCTGAGACCATGATGTGGCAAGAATCAGGCCGGCGATCCATCCCGCACAAACAACCGTTCGCATCATGACAGTTCCTCCCGGTATGAACCCAAGCGTCGGAATTGTATCACCCACATCCGGCACAGGCAATCGATCCGGATCGACTTCCATCAACCGCCTTGGGAGGGCACAGACTAGCCGGGGGGCCACGCCAT
>JAKJDA010000187.1:1502-1865 GCA_022706165.1 Candidatus Hydrogenedentota bacterium
AGAATATGCACGTGGAGATGGAATACGGTTTGGCCGCCCCAATCGCCGCAGTTGATGACGTAGCGGAAACCGTTTTCGGTCAATCCCTCTTGCGCGGCGATTCGATTCGCCGCAAGCAGCAGTTTGCCCAACAACAGGGCGTCCGCTTCAGTGGCGTCGGTGATTTTGGGGATGGGTTTTCGCGGCACCACCAACACGTGCGTCGGCGCCGCGGGGTGGATGTCGCGAAAAGCATAAAAATCCTCGTCGGAATATACTGGGGCGGAAGGTATCTCGCCCTTCAAAATGCGACCGAACAGGGTCTCCTCGGCCATGACGTCGTCCTCCCGTGTGTCTTGGCGCGGCGGCGTGGAACGCCTCGTG
>JAKJDA010000187.1:1911-6139 GCA_022706165.1 Candidatus Hydrogenedentota bacterium
TCCGCAGAAACATGGTATCGAAAGCGAGACCCGGAAGGCCACTTCCGTTTGCAGGGTAACCGCACTAAAAAGCTCCGCGGGATTGCGCCTGGGCGGCGAACGATCGCCAACTCGACGCAACGCCGCCTGGGGGATTTTCCTATGCGAAAATCAGTATTTCCCTGATAGGCTTTTCAGAGGCTTCCTACTGCTTTCGCGAGGCCGTTTGTGGTTAAATTTTCTTGGTGCAGAGAATCATGCCGAGGCCCCGCAGTGACGGTATTCGAGGAGCCGCCGGAGACTCGAACAGGCAGTTGCCGGTCCCCTCGAAGACGTTGCTACAATAGTGGTTATGCGTGATTTTGGCGATGATTCGCTGCCTGGATCGGGAATGTAGACGCAAGACGTTTCCGGTTGGGCGTTGGCCGCGTAAGGCACATATCGTTTGTTTTGTACCATGGGTCGGTGACTCGTGGACAGGCTTACCGCGGCGCCGTTTGCCTCCGCTTTATCACTACGGCGAGTGGAGGCAGCACTGCTACTTCGGCTGTTTTCGAGACGCAGTCGACTTGTGGTTCTGACCCCCCAAGAGAATGAACCACCGCAAGCCTTGCAGAACGGCGCCGCGGGCCCCCCAAAAGGCCGCGGTTTTCTTTCGTATACCTGTCGTAGAGCAGTATGGCGCCGCGGCCCGGATGTCATGCCGCACGATGCCGGTTATGCGGGATACTCCTCTCGACCTGCCCATCGTCTTTCAAACCAGTGGAGCTGTTCCCGAAGCGCAACGACTTCGCCGATGATAAGAATAGCCGGGGGATCGATGACGGCGCGGCGGCTTTCCTCTTCGAGGGTGGCGAGGGTGGCGACAAGGGTGCGTTGGCGAGGATAGGTTCCCCATTCGACGATGGCGGCGGGGGTGGCGGGCGAACGCCCAATCGCGATGAGACGGGCAACCACATGCGCCAAACGCTTGACGCCCATGTACACGACCAAAGTGCCTTCCTCGGCCAGCCGGGACAACTCGGGGCCCTCGTCTTGGCCCGCGCCGCAATGTCCCGTGACGAACGTGACGCTTTGGGTGATTCGCCGATGGGTCAGGGGAATGCCCGCATAGGCGGGCGCGCCGACGCCCGCGGTCACGCCGGGAACGATTTCGAAGGGAATTCCCTGATCGGCCAGCGCAAGGGCCTCTTCGCCGCCCCGTCCGAACACGAAGGGATCGCCGCCTTTGAGGCGCACGACGCAGGAGAGGCGGCGGGCGCATGCGACCAGTATCCGGTTGATTTCCTCTTGTGGGAGCAAATGGCCGCCGGGACGCTTGCCCGCGAAGATGTGTTCTGCTCGGGGAGCATACGCCAACAAGGCGTCGTTGGCTAGGTAATCGTAGACCACCGCGTCGGCGCGCTCGAGGAGGTCCCGTCCGCGAACGGTGATCAGCCCCGGATCGCCCGGCCCCGCCCCAACCAGGTATACCGTGCCATATCCGCCGCCCATCATACGGAATCTCCCTGCGCCCCGCCGGCGCGATGCGATTCAATAAGAGCGTCCACCCATGCCCGCCGCTGCTCGGAAGAAAGCGCGGCAAACCGCTCGTGCCCTTCTCGCGACGCCAAGCGGCGCCCCAGAGAAGCACGGTCCTCGGGACGGGCCAACATTTTTTTCGCGCGTTGACGGGCATGGTCCAGAAAATGGAGGTACTCCTCGATGTCCGCCGGCAGCCATGCTTCGATTTCGGCGCGCAGACGAGCGGCAAGAGCCGGCGCCAGACCCTGGGTGGAAACTCCCAGCATCAACTCCCCGCGCTCGACGATCGCAGGCGCGATGAATTGGCATAGATCGGGCGCGTCGATGACGCTGTGCAGGATGCCGCGTTGGACGCAAAGGCGCGCAAAACGTTCGTGAAGGATCCGGTCATGCGTAGCGGCGATGGCGAGGAATACGCCGTCCAGGTCCGTGTCCTCGAACGCGCGCAGGCGCACTTCGACGTCCGCGCGCCCGCTGAATTCGGGGCGGCAATCCGGCGCGACAACGCGCACGCGCGCGCCGGCCTGGAGCAGCCGGGTCGCTTTTTCGAGAGCCATTCCGCCTCCGCCCACCAGCAAGCAGATGCGGTCTCGGATATCGAGGCACAGGGGAAAATAGCGCATGTCAGGGCCTCCCGAATAGGGACCGTCGCTCGATCCGCGCATCTTGCCGCCCCTCGGACACACACTTTGGCATATTTCGAGTGCGGTATGCTACACTCTCGGCAGCGTCGCGGCGTAAGGAAAGAAAACATGTTCGAGCATTTCCAAGCCAACTGGCAAGGATACGTTGCCGTGCTGGCGTGTCTGGCGCCGCTTCTGTTCTTCTCCCGCAAGTTCACCTTTCCGGTCCTGTTCTACTGTCTTGAGATCGCCGCCTATATTCTTTGCCTCCATGCCTTCCTATATGGCTTCTTGGGCGTCGCTTCCTGGTTCAAAGAGAGCAGCGCCATGTATGTCCAGGAAAAAATCAATCCCCATTGGACCGTGCCCTGGGCCGGTTTTTGGAAGCGCGATCTGTACAATCCGGAGTGGGTGTTTTATTTGGAGCTGGCGGCGGCGCTGCTGATCATCATCGCCATGACGCGGTATCGTCCCTTGCGGCGGCAGCGCGCGGCGCCGGCCCGGGAACGACTGACCAAGGGCATTGCGCCGTCGGCCGCGGCGACCTATGACCCCAAGCAAAAGATCAAGGAGAAATGATGGATCCCAAAGGTCTCCATGGCGCGATCGCTCCGGTGTATACCGTGTTTGACGAGACCGGCGCATTCGACGAAAACGGGCAGCGCGCCTTTTTGGACTATTTGGCCGAAACCGGGGGGCTTACCGCTTATTTTGTGCGATCGGGCCTCGGTCAGATGTATGCGTTTTCCTATGAGGAGGTGCGCGCCATAACCCGCATCGCCTGCGGGCATTTTGCGGGCAAAGCCCCTGTTTTCGTGGGAACGACGGGCATTTGGGACCGGAATCTCGATCGAAGGCCCGATCCGGACGTTTTTCTCGAACAGGCGGTTTCGTTGAGCCGGTATGCCCAGGATTGCGGCGCGGCCGCCGTGGTTCACACCATGCCCGAAGCCATCACGCCCGTCGCGCACGAAGGATTCGACGACGTCATTCTGCGGTATTTCGAAGCGGTGACGCAGGCCGTGTCGATCCCCGTCATCGCGTATCAGCCGCCCATTACGGAGGAGCCGTACCGCGCGACCCCGAGGCTGCTCGCACGCCTTGCCGATATGCCGGGTCTGGCGGCGATCAAAGCGTCGACCTTGAACGCCGAGTATCTTTTCAACCTTGCCTGGGCCGTTCGCGACAAGAATTTTGCGATCATCGCGGGATGCGAGACCGTCTATTACGTGGCGCTTTGTTTGGGAATCAACGCAACGATCGGTCAGGGCTGCACCACGAATCCGCGGGTCATCCGCGCGATCGAGGATCGTTTTCGCGCAGGCGATCGGGCGGGGGCCATAGCGGCCCAGGCTTCGGTGAACCGGTTGGTCGCCGGAATACGCAACGTGACCGAATTCACGAAACGGTATGCGCGCGAACAAGGACGCGCCATTCCGGTATATACGCGGCGGTTCGTGAACAATCCCTACTGGACGCATCCCGATCCGCTCTCCGAAGCAGAATACCAGGCCGCCAAGGCCTTGTTTCTCGCCGAGACCGCCCCATACGCGTAGACCCGTCCCATGGCGTCTTACAAGGACGCAGCCAACGGCCAATGAGTCTGCACGAACGCGCGGGCTTCTTCGGGCGTGGAAACGGCTTCTTCGAGTTGGGCATCTTCCAGGGCGGCCAGGATCCGCGCAAAGCATGGTCCGGGTTTGTAGCCTAGGGCGACGAGATCGTCTCCCGTGAGGAGGCGGGGCGGGCGGATTTTCTCGGGGGTCAGGCCGGCGAGGTAGCGCGATATCCACGCGACGGTTTCAAGATCGCCGTGACTGCCGATACAATCGATGCGAAGGAGTTCCAGGAGTTCGCCGAATCCTTCCTCTCGGACAAAGCGCCGTCGTTTTCCCTCGCGCATATCCGGCAAAAGCCCCGCGCGCATGTGTTGCGCCGTCAGCCACACGACCCGATCGGTCTGGGCGTTCGACAAACGCAGCCGGCGGCATATTCCATACGCTATCTCGGCGCCGACCTTGTCATGATTGTTGAAACGAATGCGATCCTCGAAGGTTTGGGTCGCGGGCTTGCCCACATCGTGCAACAAAACACCGAGCGCA
>JAKJDA010000188.1 GCA_022706165.1 Candidatus Hydrogenedentota bacterium
AGAAAAGTCTTGCCCGTTCCCGCGGGACCAATGACAAGAGTGATGTCGTGCGAGCGGACAACGTCAAGATACTGCTTCTGCCCCCGCGTGCGCGGCTTGATTTGCATGTCGCGCCGCAAAGCAGCGGGGGAAGATCCAAACAGATCGGCAAGGTCGCCGCCGTTGTCGAGACGCGCTTGACTCAGGGCATACGTGATGTCGGCCAGCGTCGGCGTGTGCCCGCGCCGCACGGCATCGAGCATCTGATCGAGCATGCGCCCCACCTGCTGCGTCGCGGCGGCATCGCCCATCACCACGACCTTGGCCCCGCGGTCAACGATGCGGACCGGCGTGGCGTCTTGTATGCGTTTGCGCAACTCGCCATTGCGGCCGAGAAGCTTAACGGCTTCGTCTTGACTGTTGAGGAGAATCTCGTGTGTCAGCTTCTCGTCGAGCTCCTTGTTGGGGACCTGGCGCGGCGCTTGCAAAACGAGACCTTGCGGGTCTCCGGCCGACCGGCCCCGCTGCATCACCGGGGCGGCAATTCGATTCGATACACCGTCTCGCCTTCGCGAACAAGGCTCTTGTTGCGGCGGACCGACTCTTCCATTTCCACGGGATCGCTGCTGAGGCCATCGACGGATTTCTTGATCTCGTCTCGCTGGGCCTTGAGGTGGATTTCTTGCTGGCGCAGTTGATCGATCGCGCGCTTGTTGGCCTGCAGTTTCTCCCACGAACCCGAAAAATCGCGGTGGTAGGCATACCCCACAAGGATGCCTACCACCGCGGTCATCGCTATCCAATACTTCACGTTCATGCGTTCCGCTACCGAGCGGTCCGTCTCCTATTTAGCGGCCTTCTTCGCGGCGCGTTTCACGTTGTAGAACACGTCCGCGCCAAGAAATTCGGCCTGGCTGCCCAGTTCCTGCTCTATGCGCAACAACTGATTGTACTTCGCAATGCGGTCGCTGCGCGAGGCCGAGCCGGTCTTGATCTGCCCGGCATTCGTCGCCACCACCAAATCCGCGATCGTCGCGTCTTCAGTTTCGCCGCTGCGGTGCGAAATGACCGCCG
Organism: Candidatus Hydrogenedentota bacterium; assembly: GCA_022706165.1. Taxonomy (GTDB): domain Bacteria; phylum Hydrogenedentota; class Hydrogenedentia; order Hydrogenedentales; family SLHB01; genus JAKJDA01. Next base: position 1,054 of record JAKJDA010000188.1, read on the forward strand.
TGTAGTTCGCGCGCTGCGCCATCTGCACGGCCTCAAGGGTCTCGGTCAGCGTGCCAATCTGGTTGACCTTGACAAGAATAGAGTTGCCAATGCCTTCCTTGATACCACGACTGAGGTAGTCGACGTTCGTCACAAACAGATCATCGCCAACCAACTGAGTCGTGCCGCCCAACTTGTCCGTCAGAATCTTCCAACCGGCCCAGTCGTTCTCCGACATGCCGTCCTCAATGGAGATAATCGGGTACTTGGCCACCCAGTCCGCCAGAAAATCGGCCATTTCCGCCGACGTCTTTTTGGCATTCTCAGCGCCCAGCACGTACTTCTTGTCCTTGTAGAACTCGCTCGAGGCGCAATCCAAAGCAATCCAGATATCCTTGCCCGGCTTATAACCCGCCTGCTTGATGGCCTTGAGAATGACCTCGATCGCCTCGACGTTCGACTTCACGTTCGGCGCGAACCCGCCTTCGTCGCCGACGGCCGTATTCATGCCGGCCTTCTTCAGCACGTCCTTCAGGGCGTGAAAGGTTTCGGCGCCCATCCGCAGGGCTTCGCTGAAGCTTTTCGCGCCCGCCGGCATCACCATGAACTCCTGGATGTCGACGTTGTTGTCGGCGTGCGCGCCGCCGTTCAAGATATTCATCATCGGCACGGGCAGCACGTGGGCGTTGACGCCGCCGACGTAACGGTACAGCGGAATTTCGAGCGCCTGCGCCGCCGCCTTGGCCGCCGCCAACGACACGCCCAGAATCGCGTTCGCGCCCAGCTTGCTCTTGTTCTTCGTGCCGTCGAGCATGCACAGGGTGCGGTCGATCTCACGCTGGTCCAGCGCATCCATGCCCATCAACTCTTCGGCGATTTTCTCATTGACGTTCGCGACGGCCTTTTGGACGCCCCTGCCGAGATAACGCTTGGGATCCTTGTCGCGCAGTTCGACGGCCTCGTTCTCGCCCGTCGAGGCGCCAGACGGCACCGCCGCTCGGCCCATCACGCCCGTCGCGAGAAACACATCGACCTCAATAGTCGGATTGCCGCGGGAGTCCAGAATCTCACGCGCTTGAATGCCTGTAATCCTTGTCATGGTCCAACCTCTCCTTCCTTAACCAACCCTAGTCTAGCGCATTTACCCTTTCCAGGGGAACAAAAAATCGCGGATTCCTCGGTTTAGATAGTCGTCCTCGGCATCGTCCGGAAACGGTTTCGCCGTTCGCTCCGCTCCCAAAGATGCGTTCGCCGACATCGCTGCGGACGCATATTTCCTGGCCAACAGCTCGAATGCAGTCGAGGCCAACACCATCGACCACGCTCCCAAAAACAAGAACAACATGGGCGCGGCAATCACCGATAAAATGGCCAGACACGCCACCTGAACGCCTACGCCGAGTATCAACAACGGGTTGCCCGCGACAATCAACGCCGTCAGCCGAATCGTCTCGCCCACGCTTCCCTTTTTCTGCACGAGCGTCGGAAAGACCATCAAAGCCATCAGCGCCGCAAAGAGCAGACACCACAACGCCAATCCACTCAGAACGTACCCCATCCACGCCCATGCGCCTTCAAAGGCCCGCGCATAGAACCAGACGCTCGTGGCCAGCGCCGTAACGCCCGCCACATAGATCAACCCGATAGCCATCGCCCGGAGGCCGTATTGGCGCATGCCTGCAAGCATGGTCCGAACCGCCCCATCGCGCGTATCGATCAACTCCTTGATCATGTGAGCCAACCCTGCCGTAGCAACCGGCAACGCAACGCCCAACGCGATCAACAACGCCGGCGCCCCTACGAGCGCCCATAGACCCGGGTCCCGGCCCCAAAAGACCGCGCCCCCAAGCGACAACGGAACCATCACGATCATCGACCACAAAAGGTTGGCGAGCATGAGCTTGCCGATGTGATCGTATATGACCCAGAACGCCATTTTGATGGCTCGCCCAAGCATGTTATCCCACGCCTTCGACAATCGTGGCGCGGCTTCTCCGGGGCGCGCCTCTAGAGATATAGGTGGACACGGCTGCGCTTGCGCAATTCCCCCAGCCATTTGCTGAAACGTTCGCCGGCCGCTTTTTCGCGCAGTTTAGGGCCTATTTCCTTGCGCACCTCATCCAGGGTGGCCTGGCCCGCCGGTTCACGTTTTTCGACCTTCAACACGCTGAACCCGGTGTCCGTTTCGAGAACGCCGCTGATCTCGCCCTCCGGCGTTGCGAAAGCCGCCTCATCCAACGCGTCTACGAGATCGCCCCGAGCCACCCATCCCACCAAGCCCCCGTCCTGGGCGCCCGGAGCCTCGGAATGCGCCTGGGCCAATTCTCCGAAATTCGCGCCTTTGTCCAATTCTCCCTTGATTTGCTCAATCCGAGCCCGAATTTCGGCCCGGCCTTGAGGATCAGACGGAACCGACAGGAAAATTTGCCGTATGCGAGCCCGATCGGGGCGGAAGAACTCGTGCGGACGATCTTGGAAGTATTGGGCCACGTCCGATTCGGACACTTCGACTTCGGCCTCGAATTGCCGACGCTTGCTCTGGGCCATTTTGCTGACCAAAATGCCCTTGCGGATGACCTCGCGGAGTTCGCCGACGGTCATGCCCGAAGCCTCGACTTCTTTCTGGAAGGCCTCCGCAGAGGGATACTGTTCCCGCTCCATTTGAATGCGTTTTTCCACAAGATCGTCTTCAACCTTGATGCCGGCAATCAAGGCTTCGCGCAAAAGAATCTTGGCGTCGATGGCCTGTTCCACCGCTTGACGCAGAATGCGTTCCGCCTGACGGGCATATTCGGCGTCGCTTTTCGCCACGCGCGAGGCTTCCTGCAGCGCGGGACGGACTTCGGCGATAACCTCGCTCTGCAGAATGGGTTCCTTGTCGACCGTGGCCACGATGCGATCGACGAGTTCGGCCTGCGCCGTTGCGCCGACCCAAATCGCCGCCAGGATCGAGAGACCCGCTGTTGCACAAAAATTGCGTATAGGCGTCATGGCACTGGTACACCTCGGGGTTTGCACGCGGCGAGGCAAGCGTTTGGCGCCAAAGCCCTGCCCGCCGAATCGGCGAAAGGATAGCACACCCGCTTTTCCGGCGCAACACGTGACAGCTTTCCTTTTCGACGGTATCCTGGACATGAACAACTCAGCGCCTCTCTTCTCGATCGTCGTGCCCGCCTACGACGAAGAACGCTATTTGCCCCGGTGTCTGGACGCGATTCACCGGTCAATCGCCCAACTTGGCGAGGACGTCGAGATTATCGTCGTGGACAACGAAAGCCACGACGGAACCGTCGCCGTTGCGCGCGAACACGGCGCGCGCGTCGTCACCGAAACCGCAAAGAACCTTTCGTGCATCCGCAACCGCGGCGCCCAAGCTGCCCGCGGCCACTACCTTGTCTTCGTCGACGCCGACAGTTATATGTCCAGCGCCATGCTGACGGAAATACGCCGGGTTATAGACTCAGGCCGGTATGTCGGGGGCGGCGTTTTGGACGTGCGGCCCGACCGCTGGTCTCTCGGCATCTTCATGCACGCCGTTATATTGGGCCTCGCCTTTCTACTGTTTTGGAGGCGCTTGTCCGTTTGCTTGTTCTACACGACGCGCGAGGCGTTCGAGGCGGTTGGCGGGTTCAACGAAAGCCTTTATGCCGTCGAAGACATCGATTTCGCCCATCGATTGTGGCGTCATGGCCGCGAAAAAGGGCTTCGCTACAAGAACTTGGTTACGGCGCACCTCGTTACGTCGACGCGCAAATTCGACGAGTACGGCGACTGGATGGCTTTCCGCCATCCCGGTAAAGTGTTCCGCGCCTTGCGCAACGACCGCGCCGCCGCACACGATTTCTGGTACCGCCGCCGCCGCTGATCCCTTTGCGACAAGAAGACTTTCTTCCGACGTTTTCGTCATGCTACCCTTACGGCCAAACCGAGGAGGAAGAGGCATGCGTTTTCGAGTCGTGTTGGCGTTCATGCTGTTGGCGGCATTGGCGGGTTGTCCAAGCCCGTATCGCTTGGGTTTTCCAGGTCCCCATCCCGTGAAAAAGTACTATACGCGGTGGTCGCCCGACTATCCGGAAGTTTCGGTCTTCTATTCGGACGCGCAGCCGAAAATGAAGCATGCGCCCGCAGTCATCTTCTCTACGGGCTGGAATCAACCTCGGGGATCGTACGAGGGATATGCAACGCAATTGGCGCAGTGGGGCTACGTTGCGATCATCCGTTCCTATCCGGGGCTGGGCATAGGACGGCTGGGGGATGCCAACTTGGTGGACCACGTCAAACAAATCAGCGGCATCATCGACTGGCTTGCACAAGAAAACGAACGTCCCGACTCGCCGCTGTACGAGCGGGTCGACGCCGACAACGTCGGCGTGACCGGCCATTCGATGGGGGCCACCGTGTCGATCATCGCGGGCACGTGGGACCCGCGCATTCGCGCCGTCGTTTCGCTGGACATCAAATACCAAGAGCCGCGCCTGGAACCATTCGCGCGGTACCAGGACGCCGCAGGGGCATACCTGCTCGTTGCAACGGACGAGGCTGGCTGGTGCGGCATACCGCCGCGCGCCAGCGGCCGCATTCTGGACCTGCTCAAGCCGCCCGCCGCGCAAGTCACGATTCTGGGCGGGGATCACATGGATTTCGAGGACTCCATTGTCGGGCTGAATTATTTCGCCCTAATCGCCTGCACGCCCGGCCAGATGGATTCGCAGCTTTCGCGCGATCTTTCAACGAAGTACATGATTGCGTGGTTCAACGTCTACCTGCAGGGCAAGGAGGAGTTTTCCGATTATTACAGCGGCCAACGCGCCCAAGAGGATGTGGATCAAGGGCTGGTCACCATCGAGTTGAAACTGGAGTAGCCGTGACGCCACGCGATTCAACCATCAGCACAATCGATTGCCGGTACCGTGAGCCCGGACGCGCCGCCGCATATCTCATTGCGGAGCCCGGCCACGCCGCATTCGTGGATAACAACACCGCCCGCGCCGCGCCCCTCTTGCTCGATGCACTGCAACGCGCCGGAATGACGCCCGAGCAGGTCGAGGTCCTCATCATCACACATGTGCATCT
>JAKJDA010000189.1 GCA_022706165.1 Candidatus Hydrogenedentota bacterium
GCCGCGCCGTAACCCGGTCGATTAGCCACGCGCCCAGCAGCGCCCACGCCCCCACAATCAGGAAATACTTGCATAGCAACGCACAGCCAAACGCAAGGCCGCTCAACAAGCCGTAGCGCCACGGCCTTCCGCTCGTAAGCGCCGCCCGCCAACAAAGCAGGGCCAACGCCACAAAAAACAGCGCCGGAACTTCGCCGTATAGCGTTCGGCCAAGATATGTCGATCCGAACGAGAAAGTCATCAAAAGCAGACCGAGGGCGGCGGCGCGATCGCCAAGCACAGGCCGGATCAGAGCGAAAAGGGCGATGCACAAGGCCAGGAAATACGTGGCCATGATCGCCCGCGCTCCCGCAAGGCTCGAACCGGCCAATCGAAAAATCGCGGCAATGGGCAGGATGACCGGCGGGCCGACCGAGTCGTAGTCATCGAATTTTTCAAAGCCCAACGCGGGATGTCCTGTGGCGTATAGACCATATGCGGCGAGATTGCGCGCCACAATGAGATGATGGATCTCATCCGGCTCCGCATGGGGATAGGCGTGCATGCGAGGCAAGACCATCAACGCGGCGATCGCGAGGGCAGGCAGCCACCATCGCCAACAGGAGACGAGGGAACGTTTCGCGTCTTCCGTGGAATCTCCGGATGGATCGGGGGCTGGGATGCGCGCCGTCTTCAGATTCCGTGCAAAGCGCCACAGCGAAACGAGGGCGATGACCGCGAATCCTGCAGATTTTGCCAGAAGGCGGTAATAGGGGCGCCCTCCCTCTTCCGACAACACAGGGGCGGACGCTAGAAGTAGAAAGCATCCCGCACACACCGTGAAGGCGGCGCACAGAAACGCGAGCAGCCATGCCGTTCCTCTTGCTATTTTCATAGCATGCGGCGCGCGCGCGATCCGCGGCATGGGGGGCGGCGCGTCGGATTGCGTCGAACGGCGGGCAGTTGCCATGTATTTCCCCTGTGACGGCCTTCATGAGATGGAAACGATCACGCGTTCTGCGCCAGCCCACGGAGTGGTCGATGTCAGCCCTTCGAATCCGTCTGGCGAATGGCATGAATGCTGTGCTGGCGGCCGTAGAAATAATAAATGCCCAGGCCAACCAGCAACCACAATAGGAGACGCCACCAGTTTCCAGGAGGCAGCGACAACATCAGGATGAAGCAAAACAACACGCCGAGAATAGGCGTTAGCGGAACAAAGGGGCAGCGAAATGGCCGTTGCGCATGGGGATGAATGCGGCGCATAACGAGCACGGCCAAACACACGATGACGAACGCCAGCAACGTGCCGATGTTGACGAGTTCCAACAGGAAACGAAGCGGCAGCAGCGCGGAGATCGTGCCGACGCATATTCCCGTGAGAATGGTCGATTTCCACGGCGTGCGGAATTTTGGGTGAATCGCCGCAAAAAAACTCCTGGGCAACAAGCCGTCGCGCGCCATGGCCAACAGAACGCGCGGCTGACTCAACATGAGCACCATCTGCACGGAGGTGATTCCCGCAAGAGCTCCGATCGACACCAGGAAATGAGCCCACGGGAGCCCCGCGTTTTTGAACGCGGCAGCCACCGGCGCGTCAACGTCGATCTGCGAGGACGGGGTCATGCCGGTCACGACCGAGGCGACGGCGATATAGAGGAACGTGCAGATCAGCAGCGACGCGATAATGCCGATGGGGACGTCGCGCTGTGGATTGCGGGCTTCCTCGGCCTGGGTGGAGACGGAGTCGAACCCGATGTACGCGAAAAACATGAGGCCCGCCCCTGCCAACATTCCGATGGGATGCCCGCCGGGTCCGGTCTGGCCCCACACGAATTTTTCGCCGAAAAAGCTCAGACCTTTCCATCCATATGGCGCGAAGGGCGTCCAATTCGCGGGATTGATGTAGAACGCGCCCACCACGATCACGAACGCAATCACCGCAAGCTTGATAAGAACGATGACGCCGTTGAACCGGGCGCTCTCGCGAATGCCCAGCACGAGAATCAGAGTCAAGACCCCGGAGATTGCGAATGCCGGCAGATCGATCCATGTTCCCGTCGCCGTCAGATGCCCGGTCGCCGCATCGATGTCAAACGGTGCGCGGGACAGCGCGTGCGGCACGGAAAGGTCGAATATGCCGATAAAGCTCTGGAAATAATGGGACCATCCATGGGAGACCGAAGCCGCCGCGACCGTATACTCCAAGACGAGGTCCCAGCCGATGATCCAGGCGAACAATTCGCCAAGGGTGACCGAAGCGTATGTGTAGGCCGATCCGGCGACGGGGGCCATCGAAGCGAACTCCGCATAACACAAGGCCGCAAAAATGCACGCGACGCCGGAAACCATGAGGGAGACAATAATCGATGGGCCGGTGATGTCGTGGGCGACCGTGCCAATGACAACAAAGATGCCCGCGCCGATGATCGTGCCGATGCCGAGCGCTGTCAGCGAAACAGGCCCCAAAACCCGGCGCAACCGGTGTTCCCCCGCCATTTCTGCGAGTAGGTCATCAAGAGATTTTTTTTTGAAAAACCGTTTCATATTTCCCCCCGCATCCTTTCGGGCGCCCTTGCTTCCAATGGCACAAAAATACTAGTTTCCGATCGGGGGGGATGTCAATGTGCTTACGTTCCAAGGCAAGGCGACGCGACGCATGGGGAGCGGAAGACTGTTGTCTCGCATCAAGGCGCGAGAGGCTATGGCAGTCGCCCCAGCAAGCGCAATAGGCCGTCAAGGATGGTCGCGGGATGCGGCGGGCAGCCGGGGATGTAGAGATCGATGGGGAGGGCGGAAGTCGCGCCGTCGTGGCATTCGGCATGGTCACGGTAGGGGCCGCCGCTGATGGCGCAGGCTCCGACGGCGATGACGAACTTGGGCGCGGGCGTGGCGTCGTAGGTCTTCGTGAGGGCGAGGGCCATGTTTTGCGTCACGGGGCCGGTCACAACGATGCCGTCGGCGTGACGGGGCGATGCTACGAACTGAATGCCGAAACGTCCGAGGTCGTATACGACGGTGCTGAGCACGTTGAGGTCGGCCTCGCAGGCGTTGCAGCCGCCCGCGCTGACCTGGCGCAATTTGAGCGACCGGTCAAAGACGCTACGGCTCTTCGCGTCGAGCGCTTCGGCCAAAGCATAGGTCTGGGCATCGGTCACGTGCAGGGCTTTCCTCTCTCGCGCGGCCATGCGATGGTTCGATGTGAAATGGATCGCCCCGGTTGCGCAGATTTCTTCGCACAGCCCGCAGAATAGGCAACGGCCCAAATCCAACGAAGGTCGCTTGTCCAAGAGTATCGCACCCGTTGGGCAGGCTTCGGCGCATGCGCGGCACTCTTCGAGACACGTCCCGGCCTGCATTTCGGGGCGTCCGCGAAAGCGGTCCGGCAACGCCGGCGGCTCTTTCGGAAAGGCAGCAGTCCGGTGCTTCTGACGTATTCGTTCGAGCAACGTTGCGATCATGGCGCGCCTCTACAAATCATGTCCACAGTAGGACAAGTTGAAACTCTTATTGCACAGCGGGAAGTCGGATATCTGCTGCCCGCGCAGCGACATCGCGAGGCCCATCCAATTGTGGAAGGACGGGTCAACGACCTTGTATGCCGCGAAACGGCCTTTCGCATTGGTGACGGCGACGTGGCACACTTCACCGCGCCAACCTTCGACCAACGACGCCGCGATGTGTTCCGATGCAATGGCGCGCGCGTCTGTCCGTGTTGGGCCGTCTGGCAAGGCGTTGATGTGTTCGCGGATGTACGCGACGGATCGCTGGATTTCGAGCCAGCGCACCAACGCGCGCGCGAGCACGTCGCCGGTGTCCCACGACGAAGCCGGCACCTGCGCGAAGCGGTAGATGCCCGATGGGAAATCGGTGCGCGTGTCGCGGTCGCTTCCAGAGGCGCGCGCCGACGGACCGACGAGGCCAAGTGTTGTGCAATCGCGCAAGGAAACCGTTCCGACGCCCTCAAATCGCGCCATCACGGATGGAGCCTCGAATAACAGATCCGCCGCGCCGGTCACGTCGCGAAACGTTGCATCCAGTCGCGTCGCCAATTCCTCGCATCGCGCGTCGTCGAGGTCCCACGCCACGCCGCCGGGTCGCACCAAGCCGCGCCCAAAACGGTTGCCGCAGATCAAGGCGGTCATGTTCAGAAAATCGCCGCGCAGACGCCCACAGAACGACATTGTCGGCAGATAGCCCACGTCGCCCGCCAATGCGCCGAGGTCGCCGGCGTGATTGGCCAAGCGTTCAAGTTCTAGCGCGATGCCGCGAATCGCCGAGGCGCGCGCGGATGCGGTCGCGCCGCTCAGCGCTTCGATGATTTCGCAATAGGCCGTGCCATGTCCGATGGACGTGTCGCCCGCGAGAGTTTCCATGTAGTGCGCGGCGCGCGCATGCGGCCCGCCCAGCATCGCACGCTCAACGCCGCGATGCTGATATCCCAACGCGATCTCGAGATGCAACACGTCTTCGCCGTGGCATTGAAAACGAAAATGGCCGGGTTCAATGATCCCGGCATGCACGGGACCGACGGCCACTTCATGCGCCTCTTCGCCCTCGACGCGGTAGTAGTCCGTCACGCACGGCGCAATCGGCGCCTTGTCGTCGCGCGCCCATGCATCATGGCCCGCGCGATAGGAATGATGGTAGCGAATGGGCTTCAGCCAAGGATGTCCTTCTGGACGGATGCCCCACTGCTCGGCGATTTCGCGCTCGAACCAATGTGCCTGCGGGCAGTCCGGCGTCAATGCGGGATAGGCCTCGCCCGGCTCCGTCGCGAGGACCTCCAACACGCCTTCTTGACTGCGCGCAAGGACTGCGACGAGTCGGACGGATCCATTATCGTTCTCGTATCCGAAAAACGATGCGATCCGCGCTTCTTCCGCGACGGAGTTAATGATGGCCGTGCGAAACAGGTCGGTCGAGAGGACCGGCAGGTCGCGCAACGGAACCGCATCGCCGTTGGCAAGCAGCATGGGGGCGAACATCACATTCCTCCTAACGAACGGGCCGCTTCGTGCAATAGCGCGTTCAGGGCCGGCGGCACGTAAAACCCGAGAAGCAGCACGACGATCGCAAGCGCAGCGGGCGGCGCGATGGCCTGCCAGCTCTCGTGCGCGGAGGCGTTGATCGGCCTGTCGGGCGGCGGGCCCTGCGCCATTGCCAACACGCTACGCGACATGCCAATGAACACGAGCGACAAGAAGGCGATATAGGCGATCGCCACGATGTAGCGCCCTTGATTCAACGCGGCGCGCAGGATGGTGAACTCGCTCATGAACGTGCCGAATGGCGGCGACCCGGCAATGGCGAAGAAACCCGCCACCCACAAGAACGACGTTGCGGGCAACGTGCGGGCGAGTCCGGTCACGTCGCGCGTCGATTTGCTGCGATACGCCGCCAAGAGCAGCGCTTTTGTGAAGGAGTGGTTCACGGTGTGCAACATTGCGCCGAACGCGCCGATGCCGCCGAGTCCGAGACCCAGCGCAAGGATTCCCATATGCTCGACGCTCGAATACGCGAGCAAGCGTTTATAGTCGGCCTGTTCGAGAAGGAACACGGCGGCAAGGCCTATCGAGAACAAGCCGAACGCCACAAGCAACTGTTGCGCGAAAACCTGTTGCCCCGCCCCCACAAACACCTGCATCATGCGCAAAATGCCCAGGAACGCACAGTTCAGCAGCGCGCCCGAAAGAAGTGCCGATACCATTGAGGGGGCTTCGCTATGCGCGTCAGGCAACCAGGTGTGGAGAGGGGCAAGGCCCATTTTGGCGCCGTATCCTACGAGTAGAAAGATGAACGCGGCCTTCATCCAGGCATGTTCGAGTTGCCCTGCCTGCGCGACGAGATCAACGACGCGCATGCTGCCTTCGAGGCCGCTTCGCTCGGCGCCGAGCGCCAGAAAAAATATGCCCAACAAGGCAAGCGCAACGCCCACCGAGCAAATCATCAAGTACTTCCACGTCGCTTCAAGCGAGCGATGGTGGCGATGGAAGTAGATCAACGGCGCGCTCGCCAAGGTGCTCGACTCGATAGCGACCCACAGCAAACCGAAATGCTGACTCACGGTCACCAGCGTCATCGTCGCGAGGAAAAGCAGCAGACACCCCGTAAATACCG
>JAKJDA010000018.1:0-16320 GCA_022706165.1 Candidatus Hydrogenedentota bacterium
CTCTACATCGACCACCGCCACGTCCCGATAGCGACCGGGAAGCTCCCGCACGAACTGCACCAGACGGCTGGTCGCCCGGCCAAAAAAATACGACCCATCCGAAGCCTCGCAGTACAACGCCTTGGCTCGCGCCGTATCGCCCGCCGCCTCGTAATGACGCGCCAGCAGAAAGGCGTCCGGCGGCATGCGCGACGGACGCGCCTCGATCGCACGCGCCTCCGGGGCCGTCAAAGGAGGCGAGAACTCGACGCCGGGTTCCGGCGGAAAATCACGCAGATTCCGTAACGGCACAAGATAGACGAGCTTGGCGTCGCTCGCGCGCGCAAACGCGACGATGCGCCCCGTTATCCACTCAAAATCGCGGTACACATCGGGAACATGCGCTGGGAAATCAAAATTGGGAGGGATTGGAGGCGGCGCCGCCGGATTCGCGACATTGTCCCCGCGTTGCATGGCGGAGACCGCCCATCGCGCCGCGGACGAGGTGCACAATAGCCATCCGTTCGGATCAAGCCAATTGCCAAAAGGCCTCAAAGCGCGCCGCGCCGAAAAATAAATATTGTTGGGGTAGAGGCCGCCCGCGCCCGCATCGAGAATCATGCAATCCGGCTTCAAGGCCATGGCATCGCGCACGGTTTCGAGACCGAAATAATAATTCCGGCCCGCTGATCCGAAATTGCATACCTCGAATTTCCCCAACGGCCATTGCGCCTTGAGGATGCGCAACAGCATGTGCGGAAACGCGGCATCGGGCGGATAAGGAGTTCCGTACACCGCCGAAGCGCCAAACGTGGCGACGCGAAACACATCCGGGTCTCTGGGGGCTTTCAACTCCGGAGATCGGGGCGGCTCCACCGGAACGGGCAGTTCGTGCATCGCCAGGAAATAATAACCATCCTGTTTGGCCCCTGGCGTCAATACATCCACCCAGGAGTTCTTCGGTTCCGGACGTGCGCGCCAATACAGACGCGCCACGCCTTCTAGCGCCAACAGCGCCACAAGCGTCGCCGCCACAGCCTGAAAGAAGACCACTCCCCACCGGTAAAATCGGCCCCGACGCCGGGGTGCAGCAGCCCTGTCAACCGGCGTGCCGCCCCTGCATGCTTTGCTATCGGTCACCAGCACTCCCCTCCCATATACGACGGTCCGTAGAACCATCCTTGAGAAACCATTCCGCCACCCCGGTAGTTTCCCTGTTGGCCCCAGCGATTTCAACGCGCCCGCCTGCATTTCGGAATGGAAACTGGAAAAGAATCGCTCCAATTGCTACCATAAGCGCCCGCTCTCGAGCGGCAGGCAGTCAAGGCAGGCCCAAACATAAGCCGAAGCGGGAAAACATGCGCGCATGGCGATCTGTCCGACCTCGCAGGCGCGCCGTATCGGCGGAAAGCGGCAGGGAACTTCTTTTCCCCCGCAAAGATTAGAATTTCTACAGTTCACGGGCTCCGCAGGAAATAACATAACGATGACCGGCGTTCTCGCGGATTACGACGGAAACCTTACAAAATTGGAGTGAATCATGAAGCGTGCATGGAATATTTGCCTGACGATCCTGTTGGCGGCGCCTTTGGGGGCCTGTTCCCAGCCCGGAAAAAAAACCGAAATCCTGGCTCCGCCATCGTCGACAAGCGCTCCCGAAGCATCAAGCTCTTCCGCCGGCGCGGAACCGTCCACCCAAGGCGCCGATGCCTCGGTTGCGAGTCTGGTTGGAAAAACATGGCAATTGGATAAGTTCACGCTCAGCTTCACCTCCGAAAAGGACATGATCGTACGCGGAGGTCCTGTCGATAGCATCGCCCCGAACGGCTTGACGGCGTCGTATTCGGTGGACAAGGGCATCTTCAAGGCCGTCGCCTTGGGCAAGACCTATACCGGCACGTGGGATGGGACCAACCTGGTGGTTGACGGACAAGTCGGCATTCGTAAATAGCGCACGATGCTTTCGCGGAGGGGGAGACGCAACGTGCTCTATAGGGGGGAGAACGCCGACGTTGACTTTTGAAGAGGCGGTGCATACCATGGGCGCGCTTGCCAGCCGTACGGGGTTTCATGTGCCTTTTCCCGTTCTGTCCATGGCATGCGTGTGCATAGGGAAAGACCCAACAACATAAGGCGAAAAGAGGCGGGTCGCCGCACAGCGGGGAAACATCACGGACATCCTCTATTCGCCTGATTCTGAGGAAATTGACGGCAACATATGAGCATCCATCCAACAGCGGTTATCGATCCCAAAGCGGAACTGGCCCCTGACGTGATTGTGGAACCGTTCACGATCATCGGGCCTCATGTGCATATCGATTCCGGGACCGTTGTCGGGCCCCATTGCGTTTTTACCGGCAGGACCGTTATCGGCAAAAACAACCAGTTCTTCAGCGGATCGCAGATCGGTATCTTGTCCCAAGACCTCAAACACAAAAAAGGCCTTATCGGACGCACCGTCATTGGCGATAACAACATGTTTCGCGAGCACGTCACCGTCAGCGCCAGCACCATGTCGAGTTTTGACGACGACCATCGCGTCACCTCCATCGGCGACAACTGCTTGTTCATGGCCTATTCCCACGTTGCGCACGATTGCCACGTCGGCAACGCAGTCATCATGGCCAACTGCGCCGCCCTTTCCGGTCATGTCGACGTCGAAGACAAAGCCACCATCGGCGGTCTGAGCGGCGTCCACCAGGAATGCGTTATCGGCACGATGGCCTTCGTCGGAGGCATGACCCGCGTCAACAAAGACGTTCCACCCTACATGATTGTCGAAGGCAACCCCGGGCGCTGCCACGGCCCGAATTCCGTCGGACTGCGACGCAACGGACTCGACGCCGCTGCGCGCGCCCGCATCAAGACGATGTACAAGATCATGTTTCGCTCCGAACTCAACACCACCCAGGCGCTCCACGAGATCGAAACGGCCATCGAGGACAGCGAAGAGCGCAACCACTTCGTCGAATTCGTCCGCAAATCGCTGCGCGGCATTACGTTGCGTTAGGCGTTTTGCGTTTTTCCGTAACCGCTCATGCCCGAATGGGGGGCGGCTTCCTCAATGCCGATAGCATTTTCACAAGCATGCATGCGCCGCGCGCGCCCAAGAGACAAGGAGACGCCTCATGAAGCGCAGTGAAATCAATGCCCTTATCGAACACGCAAAGACTTTTTTTGCCGAGCATCGGTTTATGCTGCCTCCGTGGGCGTTCTGGGGACCTTCCGACTGGAAGGGCAAGCGCGAGACCTGCGCCGAGATCGTCGAAAACATGCTGGGATGGGACATCACCGATTTTGGCAGCGGCGATTTTGGCGCTTGCGGTCTCCTGTTGTTCACCATCCGAAACGGCAATCCCGCGCGCGACAAGAAGCCCTACGCGGAGAAAATCATGATCGTCCGCGAAGAGCAAGAAACTCCCATGCACTTCCATTGGAGCAAAATGGAAGATATCATCAACCGAGGCGGCGGCAACCTCGTCATCGAGCTGAGCCAATCCACGCCGGACGAGCAGTTCTGCGACAGACCCTTCAGCGTGACCACCGATGGAATCGCCCACAGCGTGGAGCCCGGAGGCAAGGTCATCCTGACGCCCGGTGAAAGCATCTGCCTCACGCAGGGGCTGTATCACCGGTTCTACGGTGAAAAGGGGAAAGGCTTGGTGCTGGTCGGCGAGGTCAGCCAAGTCAACGACGATCGCACCGACAACCGCTTTTACGCGCCCATCGGACGTTTCCCCGTCGTCGAGGAAGATGTCGCCCCGAACCATTTGCTCGTCGGGGATTATCCCCGATTTCTATAATCGGCATCCGCGCGGACCAAAGGGCCGTTCCAAGCGTTCCAAGACGTGCTTAACGGACGACGGCGTTCGCGAGAAAGCAGACGATGAGACTCGGCATCGGCGTGATAGGCTACGGGTATTGGGGGCCGAATCTAGCCCGGAACTTCGGCGCGCATCCGGATTGCCTCGTGCGAAGCATTTCGGATCGGAGGCCGGAGCGCCGGGAATTGGCCGGGCGCCATTTTCCGCACGCAGCCATCATTGCGGACGATAGCGCGTTGGCCGCAACAGACGTCGATGTCGTGGCAATTGCCACCCCGGCGTGTACGCATTATGAACTTGCCAAGCGCGCCTTGCAGAACGGCAAGCACGTGTGGATCGAGAAGCCGATGACCTCGAACTCCGATCAGGCCAAGGAATTGGCGGAGCTCGCGGCGTCGCGTGGGTTGACGCTGATGGTCGACCATACGTTTTTGTTCACGGGCGCCGTGAGCAAAATGAAAGAAGTCGTCGATGCGGGCGAACTTGGCGGCCTCTATTATTACGATTCCGTGCGCGTCAATCTCGGCTTGTTTCAGCACGACGTCAACGTCATCTGGGACCTCGCGCCGCACGACCTTTCCATCATGGATCACCTGCTGGGTCCGTCGGCGCAAGCAGTGTCGGCGCAGGGGCGGGGTCATTTCCACACCGGTCTGGAGGACGTCGCCTACGTCAGCGTGTTCTATCCGGATAACCTCATCGCGCATTTCCATGTGAATTGGCTGTCGCCCGTCAAAATACGCCGCACGATCATCGGCGGCTCGAAGCGCATGCTGGTCTGGGACGACCTGAGCCAGGAAGAGAAGATCAAAATATACGACAAAGGCATGCAAGTGACGACGATCGAAGGCATTTACAATGTCCTGGCCACGCCGCGCGTCGGCGACATGACGGCCCCGGTCGTTCCGTTCACCGAAGCGTTATCCGTTGAGGTGGATTATTTCGTGACGTGCGTTCGCGAGAAGAAAATGCCGTTCAACGACGCCCAGGCGGGTCTGCGCGTCGTATCGATGCTCGAGGCCACGGACAGGTCCCTGCGCGAAGGCGGACGAATCGTCGAACTGCGGCGGGACTGAGGCGGGGGAACGATGGAAACATACAATCGGATTGCGCCGGACGTTGTGTTGGGCAAGGACGTGAAACTCGCGTGTTTCATCAATGCGTATGGTTGCGTCATCGGCGATAACACGAAGGTGGGGGCTTTCGTGGAGATTCAGAAGGGAGTGCATATTGGAGCCCGATGCAAGATATCGAGCCACACCTTCATCTGCGAAGGCGTGACGATCGAGGACGAAGTCTTTATCGGCCATGGCGTTACCTTCATCAACGACAAATTTCCCCGCGCCACCAATCCCGATGGGGCCTTGCAGACGGAGGCCGATTGGGCCGTCGTGCCGGTGCGCGTGGGGCGCGGGGCGTCGATCGGTTCCGGCACGACAATCCTATGCGGCGTCACCATCGGCGAGCGCGCGATGGTCGGCGCGGGCAGCGTGATTACGCGATCGATCGGCCCCGGACAACTGTGGACGGGCAATCCGGCCCGATTCATACGCGGATGCGGCTGACGAACGCTCCTACCGAGGCCGAGGCAGCGTCGGCGAAATGTCCTTGGGCGGCGGCTTGACGGGAAGCAAGTCGTCATAACGGCCAAAATTCATGCTCACGATGGCCCGCAGACGATCGCGAGTGAAAAGAGGCCCTTGGGTAATCACGCGCAGTTTCGCATGAAATGCGTTCAGCCCCGGGTCCTCGAAAACGTCCTGCCCCGTACGCAACGATTCCAAATACCCCGAAGGCAGTTCTCGGTAAAAATGTCCGTGCATGCCCCAACGATCCGGACGAATGCGCGCCAAAAGGGGATCGCAAATCGCGAACGGTTCCACAAGATGAATGCGCGGACCAGCAAAGAAACCTGCGAACCCCGCGCCCGCCGACGTGGCGACGACCGTCTCGCCGCCAGTGCGCAATGCGATTCCCTCCTGTGCCCATGGATGGTCCATCGGCAACGGCACGGTCCGGTTCACGCGGAGCAATCCGGTATATGGGTAATAATTCGCCCGCTCGTCCGTCACCATCTTATCGTCGCGCGTGTCGCCTCGGCCCAACCCATAGCGGGCATCGCTCAAAAGAGGGGGGAATTGTCCCGCGAACCCCAGTATCATCACGATTGCCGTGAGCGTGATCGCGGGGCTGCGCATATGTACGATTGGAACTGCCAACAGCAGGCACATTCCCGCAAGCATGGGGATGCTCAAAAAACGGCCAGACATGAAATCGCCGCCGATCCATACGATGTAAAGCAGGTACGACAGCGTTCCCGCCAGAACGAGAAGAAGACGGGAGCGATGAGGGCTGAAACACGCCGCTATACCCCCCAGGGTGATGACAGTCAACGTTGCCGGGTCCATGCTCAAGGAATTGGCAAGATAGCAAATCCCCTGCAGGCGAAGAGTCTCTTGCGGCACTCCCGTGATGAGTTTCGCGTATGCCGTGTTGGGAAAGGGGAAACCGTAGTACGCAATCGAGAAAAGTTCCCACGCCACAAACGGCGCAAAGGCAAGACCCGCCAGCGCGATCCCTTTCCAGGATCGTTTCGCGACGAGCGCGGCGGCAATCGCGGGCAAATACAGAAGGAGCGTGTCCATACGATTGAGCGTGGCAAGCCCCGCAATGAAGAAAAGGGCGAAAAAGCGACGATCGGATGTGCCGTTTCCCAAATAAACAATCAGGAACAGAACCAGCAACAGATGGGAGAGAGGATTCTCAAGGCCCGACGTCGAGAAATCCATGAAGGCCTTGGACGCCGTCAACGCCGCCGCTGTTAGCGCGACGGAATAGGGAGATTTCGCTGCACGGAAAAACAGAAGCGCCGCCACGCCGAGGGAAAGGGCGCACGACAAGAACATCGCCGTGAAATGAATCTCGCGGGTGACGAAATACAACGCCGAGAGCAGAAAAAACCAGAGCGGATGCGTGAATACTTGGACGCGCTGATCGACGTTCCACCGCAGGCCATGGCCATGCACGAAGTTGTCGACGACGCGAAACGTGATGTAGGCGTCGTCCGACAGCCACGCATTGCGCAGCAGGATCACCCCCCAAAAAAGCAACATGCACCCTGCGACAAATACGCATTGTCGTTCCGCGTCATCGGTGATCCGGAATAATCGCCATGGCATGCGATCCCATATCCTTTCAGCCCGGTCGTGCGCGCCGCCCCTCGCCGCGCTGCGAGCGGCAGTATATCCGGCGCTGCCCGGAAATACACCTCTCCAAGGAACTGCGCTAAGCGGCTCAAGACGCGCGGTTTATTCTCGCCCTAGGCGTATGGTATGATCCAGTAACAGCGTATGCCGCGACTTCGCCGCTGCGGCGAACGCGATTCACGAAAAACGGCCTCTTGTTTTCCGGCTGGCCACTGCGCGGGAAGAAAAGCGCACAACCCATTGTATATCAGTAGGAAACGCCGGAAAAACGAAGCCGGAAAGAGGTGTATTGTCGCACATGAACGGTTTTTTCAAAAACGCAGCTCTCTGGGTCATCATCATGATTATGGTGGGCTTGGCCCTGTTCCATCTCAATCCCCCGGCCTCCGCCAAAAAGGAGTTGGGCCCCGCCGATTTCGAGTCGCAACTCCAGGCGGGCAACATTGACAACGTGGCCATCTCGAAACAGGGCGACCTCTACACGTTTCGCGTGGCCCTTAAAACCAAAATCGACGCCCAGCAACGCTTCGAATTCATCTACGACGTATTCCCTGACGAATGGCGCGCCAAACTCAACGAACAGGCCATTCGGTTTCGCATAGCGCCCGAAAGCACATGGCTGACGGCGCTCCTCATCAACGTGCTTCCCCTTGTGCTCATTTTCGGCGTTTTCTGGTTCTTCATGTTCCGCCAAATGCAAGGAGGCAGCAACAAGGCGCTCTCGTTCGGCAAGAGCCGCGCGCGCCTCACCAGCAGCACGGACAAAGTGGTGACCTTCAACGACGTCGCGGGCGTCGACGAGGCCAAGGAAGAACTCCAGGAAATCATCGAATTCCTCAAAGACCCCAAAAAATTCTCGCGCCTGGGAGGCAAAATTCCCAAGGGCGTATTGCTGGTCGGTCCTCCGGGAACGGGCAAGACGCTGTTGGCGCGGGCCGTGGCAGGCGAGGCGCACGCACCCTTTTTCAGCATCAGCGGATCCGATTTCGTCGAAATGTTTGTGGGCGTCGGCGCCAGCCGCGTGCGCGACCTCTTCCAGCAAGGCCAGAAACATGCGCCGTGCATCATCTTCATCGACGAAATCGACGCCGTAGGAAGGCAGCGCGGCGCGGGTCTTGGCGGCGGCCACGATGAACGCGAACAGACTTTGAACCAATTGCTGGTCGAGATGGACGGCTTCAGCACCTCCGAAGGCGTTATCCTGATGGCCGCGACAAACCGTCCCGATGTCCTTGACCGCGCCCTGCTGCGCCCGGGGCGTTTCGACCGCCAGGTGGTTGTCGCCAATCCGGACATCACCGGCCGCGAACAGATACTCGGCATTCACATTCGCAACAACGGCGTTCCCCTGGCCGAAGACGTCACCCTGCGCACCCTGGCCCGCGGCACCCCGGGCTTCTCGGGCGCGGACCTCGCCAACATGGTGAACGAGGCCGCCTTATTGGCCGCCCGGCGCGAACAGGATAAAGTGTCGATGCAGGACTTCGAGGACGCCAAGGACCGCGTCCTGATGGGGCCCGAACGCCGGAGCCTCGCGCTGAGCGTCGCGGAACGCCGCAACACAGCCTACCACGAAGCGGGACATGTCCTTATCGGACGCCTCCTCAAAGACGCCGACCCCGTGCACAAGGTGACGATCATTCCCCGCGGCCCATCCCTTGGCGCGACGAGCATGCTGCCCACGGAAGACCGGCACAGTTTGTCGCGAGCGTATCTGCTGGCAAGCCTGCGAGTGCTGATGGGCGGACGCGCCGCCGAAGAAATCATCTTCAATGAATTTACCAGCGGCGCCGCGGGCGATTTGAAGGTCGCCACGGACCGCGCCCACGCCATGGTCTGTGAATGGGGCATGAGCGATCTCGGACCGATATCCTTCGGCACGAACGCGGAGGTGTTCCTGGGCCGCGACTTCATGAAGGAGCGTCAGTTCAGCGAAGAAACGGCGTCGTCGGTCGACAAGGCCATCCACCGTTTCCTAGAAGAGGCGTATGCCGACGCCAAAAGCATGCTGACTCGGCACAAGGATTTGCTCACCGCGATCGCCGAGGAATTGTTCGAGCGTGAAACGTTGGATGCAGACGAAATCGACGACATCATCCGCCGCAGCGGCGGAGCCGATCTGATCCCGCCTCCCCCCGAACCCGCGCCGCCGCAAGAACCGGCCCCAAAACCGGCTGCCGCGCCGCCGCCATCCGTCCCTGCCGACGTGCCCGATATCGGGAAACTCAAACCGGGCGAAATTGTCCCCGGCACGACATAAATCCCAAAACGAAAAGGAGGGAGGGGCAGGGGGAATGTCTCCCGTGGTCTTCTTTTTTCTTAAACCGTAGACGCCGCCATTCTCTGCAGGAGTCCCGTCATGGACTTGACGTGCATATCCCCCAATGCCCGGACGTTGGTCATGGGCATCGTGAATATCACGCCAGACTCGTTTTATGACGGTGGACGTCACAGCACGCCAGCTCGAGCGGCGGCATACGCGCGCACGTTGATTGCCGACGGCGCGGACATTCTCGACATCGGCGGCGAATCATCCCGGCCCGGCGCGGAATCCCTATCGGCCGATCGCGAAATCGCCCGCGTGCTGCCGACGCTGGAGCGTCTTCGCGAGGTGGACGTTCCGATCTCGATCGACACATACCATGCCGATACGGCGCGGCGCGCTTTGGCGGCGGGTGCGACCATGATCAACGACATCACGGCGCTTCGGGGCGATCCCGCGATGGCGGACGTGATAGCCGAGGCGGGGTGTCCATGCGTGTTGATGCACATGCAGGGCACGCCGCAGACCATGCAGCAAGAGCCCCGGTACAAGGATATCGTCGACGATCTATGCGCGTTTTTTGACGATCGTCTCCGCTTTGCCGTTGAACGAGGCATCCCCCTTCGCAACATATGGATCGATCCGGGCTTCGGGTTTGGCAAATCGCCCGAACATAACTTGACCATGCTGCGGCGGTTGCGCGAATTTCAGCGATTGGGCCGTCCGCTTTTGATCGGTACGTCCAACAAGTCTACAATCGGTTTCGTGTTGGGCGGACTCCCGCCGGAGGAACGGACGGAAGGCACCGCTGCCACCGTCGCCATCGCCGTGTTCAACGGCGCGACGGCAGTCCGCGTGCACGATGTCAAAACCATGGCCCGCGTCGTCCGAGTGAGCGACGCGATTGCAGATCGAGGCGCGATATGAGCGAACGGCTTTTCGGTACGGATGGCATTCGAGGGGTGGCCAACGTCCATCCGATGACGGCGGAACTGGCGCTGCAAGTTGGCCGGGCCGCAGGGCATATTTTTAGAAAAGAGGACAGGCCCCACACCATCCTCATCGGCAAGGACACGCGACAGTCCGGGTATTTGTTCGAAAATGCCTTGACGGCAGGGCTGTGTTCCATGGGGGTGAACGTGCTCCTGGTCGGGCCGCTGCCGACGCCCGGCGTGTCCTACATCATGCGTAGCCTACGCTGCGACGCCGCCATCATGATCAGCGCATCCCACAACGAGTTCCACTACAACGGCATCAAGTTTTTCGGTCCGGACGGCTTCAAAATTCCCGACGAGGTCGAAGACGAGATCGAGCGCCTCGTCACCTCGAGAACCATCGACGAAATTCGCCCGACGGCGGAACGCATCGGTTCTGCACGTCGCATCGACGACGCCGTGGGGCGCTACATCGAGTTCGCCAAAGCGACGTTCCCCAAAGGCATGCGTCTTGACGGCCTGCGCATTGTGTGCGACTGCGCGCACGGCGCAGCATACAAGGTCGCCCCGAATTGCCTAGCCGAGCTTGGCGCAGAGGTTATCGCCATCGCGAACCGTCCCAACGGATGCAATATCTACGACAACTGCGGAACCGTCCACCCCAAGGAAATGCGGGCGACGGCCATCCGCGAGCGCGCCAACCTTGGCATCGCGTTCGACGGAGATGCGGACCGCATCGTCATGGCCGATGAAGAGGGCCGCTTGCTTGATGGAAACGCCTTGCTCACGGTCCTCGGCATCGATCTTCTCGAGCGCGACATCTTGCCCGGAAAGGCCATCGTCACGACGATCATGGCCAATGGCGGACTTCAACGCGCGCTTGCGCCGTACGACGGAAAAGTGCTGTACGCCAAAGTCGGGGACCGCTATGTCGTCGAGGCCATGCGCGAAAACGGTTATATCGTGGGGGGGGAATCCTCCGGCCACATCATCCTCCTCGAGCACAACACCACCGGCGACGCCCTCATCACCGCATTGCAGGCGCTCGCTGCGATGATTCGCCGCGATCAGCCCCTTTCCGTTCTTGCCGCCCCCTACCAGCCCCTTCCGGAGGCTCACGCCAAGGTTCCTCTCAACGGAACCAAACGGCCCGCCGAGGAAATCCTCGATAAAATCCGCCAGAACGCCGAGGCCGAAATCAGCGGCAAAGGCCGCGTCGTCATCCGCGCCTCCGGCACCGAACCTATCGTGCGCGTCATGGTGCAGCACGACACCCAGCGCACCGCCAACGCGCTTTGCCTCAAACTCGCGGAACAAGTCCGAGCTTTGTAGGCGTTGCCCGGGAAAATCGCGAAGAAGAGGAATCGCCGGGGCCTTCCGTGTTATACTCCCCTGCGCTGTGCCTGCACGCAGGCATCTCGCAGTTCGGTCGCGCGAATGAGGCGCGACACGAACTGCACATGCACGGACGCGTGCGCTGGGCGTGAAGATTTTCGGCGAGCCCCGTGGGGGAAGAATCTTGCCGGCACCCAATGGGTTGGGGCGCGGCGGAGTCACGCTGCGGCACAGCGCCCGAAGGTCCGGATGGCGCACAATAATCGACCATGGTCATCCCGGCCGCTCTCGCTCGTCATACAGGGACTGCGTAGCGGAAGCGGCCTGCCAACGAAACGAAAGGGGTAGCACCGTCATGAGTTTTCCAATCGATATCAGCAAATACGCGCCGCTGACGCTCGATCCCGCCAAGGCTGCATTGTCCGACGCCGACAAAGCCCAGTTGAAACAAAACATCCAGATCATGCGCGACACGATCATCCTCTTTACGGCAGCCGCAGGCGCCAAGGGCCTCTCGGGGCATACCGGCGGCGCGTACAGCATCGTGCCGGAAGTTCTCATCGTCGATGGCTTCATGCGCGGCAGCGCTGCGATGTACCCGGTGTTGTTCGACGAGGCCGGTCATCGCGTGGCCATTCAGTACGCGATGGCCGCGTTCCACGGAGCCATTCCCCTCGAGAAACTGTTGCATTACCGCGAGTACGGCCACGACCTCTTCGGGCACCCCGAACTTGACCCGAAGCACGGCATCAAGTTCAGCTCGGGGCGCTTGGGGCACCTGTGGCCCTTCGTGAACGGCGTGGCCCTGGCCAATCCCGACAAGACGCTCTTCATGTTCGGTTCTGACGGATCGGAAATGGAAGGCGATGATGCCGAAGCGGCGCGTTTCGCCGTGGCGCACGGACTCAACGTCAAGCTCTTGCTCGACGACAACAACGTGACGATCTCAGGACATCCGAAAGACTATATGCCGGGTTATGATCTTGCGAAAACGATGGGAGGGCACGGCCTGACTGTCGACGCAGGCGACGGCGAAGACCTCGATGCCCTGTACGCGCGCATTCAGAAGGCGATTCAGGCAAAGGGACCGGTGGCGCTGGTCAACCGCCGCGTCATGGCCCCCGGCGTCCCCGGCATCGAAAACTCCCCCAAAGGCCACGAAGTCGTCAAGGTCGAACAGGCAATCATGTACCTTGAAACGCGCGGCTTGACCGCCGCCGCCGAGTATCTCAAAGGAATCGCCGCGCCGAAGAGTTCCGCCTCATACCTCGGTTCTTCCGAGAAGATGGGCAGCAACCGCACCGAATTCGGCAACATCGTCAACGGCATCCTCGACGCGATGACGCCGGAAGAGCGCGTCGCCAAAGTGCGCGTGATCGACAGCGACCTGGAAGGTTCCTGCGGTTTCAACCTCATCCACAAGGCGCACCCCGAGGTCTTCGTCTCCGGTGGCGTCATGGAGCGCGGCAACTTCTCCGCCGCCGCTGGCTTCGGATTCGAGAAGGGCAAACAAGGCATCTTCGGCACCTTTTCGGCGTTTTTGGAAATGATCCTGTCCGAGTCGACAATGGCGCGCCTGAATCACGCGAATGCCATCTGCCATTTCTCGCATGCAGGGGTCGACGAGATTGCCGACAACACCTGCCACTTCGGCATCAACGTCTTCTTTGCCGACAACGGCCTCGAAGAAGGCAACACCAACCGTCTCTATTTCGCGGCGGACGCACTGCAACTCAAGTCAATGGTTGAAACCATCTTCCACGACCCCGGCCTGCGCTTTGTCTTCACGACGCGTTCGAAGGTCCCGTATATTCTCAAGGAAGACGGCGCTTCTTTCTTTGATGCCTCCAACGGCTACAGATTCGAGCCGGGTAAGGACGATGTCATTCGCGAAGGCAGCGCCGGGTACGTCGTCAGCTACGGTGAAATGCTGTACCGCTCGCTTGACGCCGTCGAGCGCCTGCGCCAGGAAGGCATGGATGTCGGCTTGATCAACAAGCCCACCCTGAACGTCATCGACGAGAACATGATGGGTAAACTCGGCAAGGCCCCGTTCGTGCTGGTTGTCGAAGGCCAGAACCGCCTCACCGGTCTCGGCGCACGTTTCGGCTCCTGGCTTCTTGAACGCGGCTACACGCCAAAATACGCCTACATGGGAACAGTTCGCGCAGGCAACGGCGGCCTTGAAGAGCAGGTTCCCTTCCAGGGCCTGGCCCCGAAGGACATCGAGGCGAAAATCCGTCTTCTGTCGCGGTGAAGCAGTATCTGTTCCTCCGCAGCCGCAGTTGGGAACTTTTTTGACAATATGCGGATTACATGAGAAAGGGGTGCGCTTCGTTTGCGGGGCTGTGTGTCTCGTTCGGACGAGGGCGCGCTTGGTCTACCTCCTCAGGGTGGGGACAAGTAGACAGAGGGAAGAGTTTTGCAAGAAGGAGATGCGAAATGAAGAAAATGGTTGTGATGATGCTGATTGTAGGGGTGGCGGCTGCGTTTACGGCGTGTTCGAAACCTTCCGCCCCGGAAGCTCCGGCAATGCCTCCGGCTCCAACCGCCGACAAGCCGGCTCCTCCCCCTATGCCTGCTCCAGCGCCGACTCCAGCGCCTAAGGCTCCTGCCGCTGCGCCCATGCCGACCCCTCCGGCCCCCATGCCGGCCCCGGCGGCTCCGGCGCCCGCGCCTGCGATGCCGGCTCCGGCCCCGGCGGCTCCGGCGCCCGCGCCTGCGATGCCGGCTCCGGCCCCGGCGATGCCAGCGCCGCCGTCCGTCACTCACTAATTGCATAGCGCAGTTCGAATGCTCGGGCCCGTTTCCAGGAGGAAGCGGGCCTTCTTGTATGTGCGTCAGCCTCCGTGTTTCTCCATACGAAAAAAGATATTTTCTGGAGCAACACGCCTGCGCCAATCATGTCAATGCTTGGCGAAAAGGCCTCACCGCATTGAGCGTGGGGATATACAGGCAAGCGGCGCCAGTGTTCCGACCGATTCATCCTTATGCAAAGTCATGCGATGATTCTGCGCGTAGCGCCCGATCTCTGTGCCGGGCGGTTTTGTGCGTAGGGCAAAGCGCGTTCTTTCGCGAAACCGCACGAACGTCACGATAGTGGACTGCGTATGCGGCATGGAGCCGTCTTTCCACAGCCATCAAACGAACAGCCCCGCCCGGAAAGCCGGACGGGGCTGTGGAAAGCAGCGATGGGAGAGGCCTACGGCGCCGCGATGGCTCCGCATTGGCGCCCCATCCAGTAGGGCAAGAACACATCCAGGCTGGCGTATTCATACGCCGCATCGATTCCGTCTTTCAAGATGCCGGGAGAGCGCTGCCACTGATAGTCCGACAAGGGACGGTCGCGCACCAGCAAGGCGTACTGCGACAAATCGCCGTTGATGTGGGGGAAATACGCAGGATTCGCGCTTTGATCAACGTAGCGCATCCACTTTGGACCTTCCTGGAAGTCGAGCAGTCCGCCTTGCAGCGTTCCGCGGGCGACATTGTTCCA
The DNA here is from genome assembly GCA_022706165.1 of Candidatus Hydrogenedentota bacterium. Taxonomy (GTDB): domain Bacteria; phylum Hydrogenedentota; class Hydrogenedentia; order Hydrogenedentales; family SLHB01; genus JAKJDA01. Next base: position 15,039 of record JAKJDA010000018.1, read on the forward strand.
TTTGTCATTCGCCGCGGCCATGTACATGGCTGAGAAGCCCGGCTGGAAGTGAGCGCTGGCCCCATACGCCCTGAACTTCGATGCGATCTGGGCCCGCCGCGAGGCATTCGGGTCGGTCTTGCTGATGACGTACATCGCCATGCAATCCAGGTTGTTGGAGAAATAATCCATTCCGTTGAGCGGCTTGATGTTCCAGCCGACCGCCATGGCATTTTGGAACATGGTTCCATAGTTCAACAACCCCGTGAACTTCGAGTCGTATTTGGCGTTATTGACGCCAAGACCTGCGCTCATCCACATGGTTTTGAAGCCAAAAGACACGGCATTGTAGGTGGTCTGGTTGCCCGGCGGCGGACATTTGATGTCGAAGCCATCGTCGATCAATCGATCGAGGACGCGCTCGATAATGAGTTGCGCGTGGTACCGCGCACCGGCATCGTTCACCAAAGCCCACACGCTGACCAGACCGAAACAGGTGCCGACATACGTGTCGCGCGAGCTGAAGCCCAGGTAAATGCGATCCAGCCACGGCCATTCGCACTGGTAATACCCGTTTCCAGTGTAGTTCAGGTAATACGTCACATACGCCGGATCGTTGTAGGGGCCTGCAAACCGCGCGATGTACCCCTGCTTCTTGGTGCACAAGGTGAGCATATCGAACACATCCAACGTGGCGTTGATCTTGTTCAGCACGGACGGATCGCCCGTCACCGCGTACTTGTTGGCCAACGCCGCCAAATACACGCCGGTCCACGTCGCCGCGTCGCCCACGGTCTCATAACTTGTCGGATTCGATCGCGTGTAGTTGGAATACAACACGTCCACGATCTGGCCATAGCGCAAGTTGTATTGCTCGCACAAGTTCATGAAATTCTGCGCCTTCTGATGCAGCGCGATGTTCTGGCCCGGCGTCGCCTCCTGCCACGGATACCCGAAGTTTCCGTGCGTTACCTGCACCATCCAATCGTTCTGGTAGTTCGACAACGCTTTATCGAGCTCGAAGGTCGCCGTGACGCTCATGTCGCGCGTCAACGTGATCGAGACCGGATTTTCCATGCCCGTCGCATCGCCGGCCCATCCCGCGAATTTCCATCCCGTCGCAGGAACGGCCATGAGCAGCAGCATGTCGCCATCGTAATAGGGAGCCTGTGGATCGGCGTCAATCGCTCCCTGGCCCACGACGCTCGTCGTCAACGATCGCGGAATTTGCTCGAACGTGGCGACGATGTGCGTCACGGCGGCCAACGTGACCGATTCGCTGGGATTAGCGCTGGTCAAAGCG
>JAKJDA010000018.1:16330-16645 GCA_022706165.1 Candidatus Hydrogenedentota bacterium
CCGCCTCAGGCGTCGCAACCAAGGTCGCCGTGTCGCCCACATAGTAGGGGCCGTCGGGCGGACTCAGAGTCACTGCGCCCATCCCCTCTTGGTCGACCACGAAATCGCTTTCCTGGCCGCCCAGGAACATGGCCGTCGCCGTCGTGTCGCCCACGAGCATGACGCTGACCGGGTTCGCGGCCCCGCTCAGATCATCCGACCATCCGCCAAACGTCCATCCCGAAGCGGGCGTCGCCAGGAAGGTCACCGTTTGGCCGGCGACATACGGGCCTGCAGGCGGATTCACGCTGATCGCGCCGTGCCCCATCACGTTGG
>JAKJDA010000190.1 GCA_022706165.1 Candidatus Hydrogenedentota bacterium
ATGAAATCCGTACCGAAAGGCGTGAAATCCCACGGACGGATGATCCCGATCCGAAACCCGTGCACGCGATGATAATAGCCGCACAGATGTTCGCCAATGAACTTGCTAAAGCCGTACTTGTCGCGTTCCCACCCGGAAATGGCCACGCTCGACGCCCACGCCATGCGGCGGACATTGTGCTGCAGCGCGGATTGGAAGACATGAAAGGATCCGTCGACATTGAGCTGCCAATAATCGACTTCGCTTTTCTGCCCCCCGTGCATGCCGTGCCAAGCGGGCGTGTGAAAAATAAAGTCGCAGCCGCGCGCAATCGGGAGCGTTTGATCGAGCGCGCGCAGATCCGCTTGCCGGTATTCGTGGCGCGTGGTCATCGGGAAGCAGTCGGACAGAACAAGATCGCACTTTCCCGTCAGGGCTTCCGCAAGCCCCGATCCCAGGCTGCCGCCCGCGCCCGTGATGAGGACTCGCATGCGCGTTTCTCCTTCCCGTTGCGGCTGGACGCGGCCTATTCGTCTCTTGGGAAAAGCGTCAACGCCCGCATGATGGTGGCAGTCGCCTGCGACTTGTTGAGGACGTAAAAGTGGATGCCGGGGCATCCGGCTTCCACCAGCCCTTCGACCTGTCGCGTGGCGAAGTATACGCCGACATCGAATTGGCCTTTCGGATCGCCCGCCTGAAATTCGAGCCGCGTCAAAAACTCATCCGGAAGCGTCGCCCCGCACATCGCCGAGATTCGCTTGATCTGCTTCAAGCTCGTGACCGGCAAAATGCCCGGCACGATCGGAACGCGAATGCCCGTCGCGGCGCATCGGTCGCGGAAGCGGAAAAAATCATCGTTGCGGTAGAACAATTGGCTGATGACGAAATCGGCCCCCGCGTCGACCTTGCGCTTCAAGTGGTCGAGGTCGGTCTCGAAATCCGGAGCCTCGAGATGTTTCTCGGGATAGCCCGCAACGACCACGCTGAAACCGGGATGCTCCGACCGGATGAACCGGACCAATTCGTCCGCGTGGCGGAACCCGCCGTCGGTCGCCCGAAACGCCGCTTCGCCTTTCGGCGGATCGCCGCGCAGCGCGACGATGCCCTCGATGCCGCGCGCGGCGGCATCGTCAAGATACGCGCGCAGATCGGATGGCGTCGCGCCCACGCATGTCAGGTGCGCCGCGACCGGAAGTCCGAACTCCCGCCGGACCCGCGCCGCGATGTCGAGCGTCTTGTCGCGCGTCGACCCGCCCGCTCCGTACGTGCACGTGACGAACGACGGGCGGAACTGGATCAGTTCGGTCAGGTTGGCGAAGAGATCGTCCATGCCCGCCGTGTCCCGCGGCGGGTATAGCTCGAACGAAAGCCCCAATTTCCCGGGGCTGTAGGCGCTTACCAATGGCACGTCGCATTTCCTCTGCTTGATCGTTGCTCCGCCGCTTGCTTTCGCGATGCTACCCGCCTTCCGCGCCGCGGTCAAGCAACGTCCGGTTGATCGCGCGCCAACCCCGAACGGGACCATGCCCGTTCAACGGCTTGTTGGGCGCCGAATCGTCTCGGCTTCGTTTCGAACCAGGTCTTCTCGGATGCGGTTGCCTATGCGCCGGGCCGCTTCGTCCCAGGTGTAGTTCCGGCGCGCATGATCGTGAGCGGCCCGACCCATTGCCTCCAGCCGCGCGGGGTCGCGAAGAAGCCCCGTCAGCGTCTGGGCAAGCGCCGCCGCGTCGTATTCAGGAACGAGGCATCCGGTTTCGCCGTCGACGATGGTCTCTCGAAACGCGAAACGCGCCGGGGCCACGCAGGGCACGTAGCTGTTCTGCGCTTCCACGACGACCACGCCGAACGGTTCGAAGTGGCTCATGATGCAGAACACCGACGCCTGGCTGTAATAGTGCAACAGCCGATCGATCCCTCCAGGCTCGTCCTTGCCGATGCGTCCGACCGCCTCGACCCCGGGCTCATCGATGGGGGGGCGGCATCCTATGATGACCAGCCGCGCTTGGGGCAAGACTTGGCGGACGCGGCGGAACGCTTCGACGATGAGCGGCCCTCCCTTGCGCGCGAATTCCGTGCCGATGAAAAGAATCGTTTGGCGATCGTAGGGGCCGTGGGGCAGGGGGCGGGCTTCGTGATTCGAGCCTGCCCCGGCCACGCAGACTTTCTCCGGAGGCAAGCCGTAATCCTCGTAGCATGACTGCGCGGCCCATTGGGTCCGCGGAAACACGCAGGCGCATTCGTCGAAAACGCGCCGTTGGTACGCGCGGACGCGGGCGATGACGCGTTCCGGCAGCAGCCCGAAATCCCATTCACGGGCCGCCGCCACCTGCGCCACGGTCGCATCGAAATAACAGTACTTGGGCGCGTTCACCTGGGGATTGTAGGTCGTGCCGTACAGAAAACACGCATTGAAGCCGGGGCGTCCGGCGGCAACGGCGTGGGCGCGGCGCGTATTGCGCGCGAAGGACATATCCGACCAGCGGTATCGCATCCATAGCCCGAATCGATCGAGCCGGCGCGACAGGCGAATCGCGGCATTGCCCTTGGAAAAGATATTCGAGACGCCCGAAACGTTGGCGGGCGCGCCGTGGAGCATCCCCCGGCGCTCCATTGCGCGGAAAAGGCTCCGCGCCGACCCGCTGAACGTTCGCGCGGCCTCGGGATCGCCCGCGCACAATGCGAGAAGCCGCACTTCCGGTTCGTTGCCGGCGGCAAGACGGTCCTGCTCCATGGATCGCTCCTGTTGACGCCGTTACGGCTTGCCGGCGATGGCCTCGGCCTCGTCGCGCCGGTCAAAATTGATTCCCAGTTGATCGGCGTAGACCAGCGCCAAATGGACGTAGCTCTTGCCCTCCTCCGATCGGCCTTCGGTCATGAGCAGTTTGCCGAAGTCCAACAGCATGGACGGATCCCCGGGGCGCTGTTCCAACGCGACGATCAGGTTTTTCCGGCCTTCCTCCAGATTGCCGTTGCGGATCTGCGCCAAACCCAGCGTATGCAGCACGCGGGGGTTCATGCCGAATTGTTGTGCCGCGGCCTGGGCCAGTTCGAGGGCGCGCTTCGCATCGCCGTTTGTGCGCAGCAACGTGTACGCAAGGTTGTTCTTGGCGCTGGCGTCGTCCGGACGCAGCGCGAGCAGGCGCGTATACACGCTTTCGGCCTCCTTCATGTCGTTCCTGCGCTCGCAGAAATCCGCTTTCCGCAACAGCGTCATCGCGTTATCGGGGGCAAGTTCCAAGGCCCGTTTCATGGCATCGGCTTCTTTATCGGCGTCCCCCTGCGTTTTATACAAATCCGCGAGCGCCAAATACGGCACAGGGTCTTTGGGGTATCGATCCGCCAGCGCACCGAGGCGCTTCGCCGCGTCGCCTTCCGTTTGGTCTTTGCCGATGATGTCGGCCGTCAGCAACAGCAGCGGGGAAGCCCCATCGACCTCCGCCGTCAGCGGTTCCAGCGTGGCGGCGGCCAGCGCGAACAACCGCTGTTCGCGATAGGCCAGCCCTAGCAGGTATTGCGGAAGCCGTTCCGGCTTGGCGGCCAGTTTTTGGGCCAACGCCGCTTCCTCGTCGTTGCACGGCGCGTCCTTTCCCAACGCCTTCAACGGGATGCGGAACAACACGCCCTGCGATTGCGCAGCCCCTTCTGGCAGCGTCAGGGGAACCGCTGCTTCCTGAATGTTGCCTTGATGCAGCAACGCCGCCGCCAGAAGCAGCCGGTTGACCGTGCGGCGATCCGGCTCGGAAACCCGTTCGCACCACGACGTCACTTCCGCCCAATCGTTCTTTGTCGCGGCAAGGGTCGCGCCGACGGCGGCGACAGGCCCGGCAAGTTCAGGGGGGGGCTTGATGCCGGCCAAAATCTCGTGCGCCTCGTCGTACGCGCCGGACTGCACTAGGGCGGAGGCCTTCGCCAGCAGCAGGGCGGGGTCGCCGGGCAACGCTTCCAGTCCCCGGCGCAAAACCTGCAGGGCCAGGTCTGTCTGGGCGCTGTCCAAATACGCCTGCGCCAGATTCAACATCGCGTCCCGATCCTCCGGGTAGAGGCTGTACGTGGATTCCGCGAGTTCTCGGGCCTCGTCGAGTTTGTTGTCGCGCACAAGCACGCTGAACAGGAGGCGGCGGGCCTCCGTGTTTGCGGGATGCGTGGCGACCAGACGCCGCAAGCTTCCCGCCGCAAACTCCGGCATGCCGGCCGCGATGTAATACGTCGCGAGGTTGTAGAGCGGCACGGCGTTTTGAGGAAAATCATGCAGACACTGTGAATAGGCGCCCAACGCTTGCATGCCCGCGCCGTGCAGCGCCAGGCGGAATCCCCGGGCAATCTCGCGCATGAGCCGCCGCTCGGCGTCGGTTTCCTTCCATGCCTCCAGCGCGTCCCGCACTTTCGCGAAATCGCGCTCCTCCAAAAGCGCCATGTACCCCCGCAGCGGCGAATCCGCGGGAAGGCCCTCGACCAGTTGCTGCGCGAGCGCTTTCTCGCCCGTGAACAACGCCGACAAGACAAGCGTCTCCCTAAGGTTTGCCCCGCCCTCGGCCAGGAACTTCTCTCGCCCGTTCACCAAACGTCCAAGGCTGCCCATCTGCCACAGTTCGCGCCACGACGTCGCGGCGCTGGACGAAACCTCCGGAACGGCATTTTCGGAGGCGCCCGGTTTTGCGGCGGTCTGTCTGCCGCCCGATTGCGCCGTGGCCAACGCTTCCATGATGGCGCTGTTTTGGGGGATGGCGCGCGCCGCCGTGAGCAGATACGGCAACGCTTCGGCGTAAGAAGCCTTTTGGAGCAGATACACGCCCTGCACATAATTGGCCCAACCGGAATCGGGCCGCGCCGCCAAAATCGGCTTGGCGATGTGTTGCCCCTCTTCCCCCCGTCCGCTTTCGACGAGGGCGCGGGCCAGGGCCAGTTTATGGTTGTCAAGCGCCTCCCGGGCCGCCGCGTCGCCCGGAGCCGCCGCCACAACCTCTTCCTGGCGTTTGATCATTTCCTCGATTTCCGCTATCAAATCAGACAGCTTGCCCTGAACGCGAAACGCTTCGATCAACATCATCCGGGCCGGCAGCGCCTGGGGATCCAGATCGTTCAACGCGGCGCGGGCCTCTTCCTCGGCCTTGGCGGCCTGACCCGCTTGCAGGTATGCCCCCCCAAGCGCCACCCGCGCCTCCAACGAACGGGGAAACTGTTCGCGCAACGCCGTCAGCGTGGCGATGGCCGCCTCGCCTCGCCCCGTGACCTGTTCCACATGGGCCAACAGCAGCCCGCCCTTCTCCGGATCGCGCCCTTGCAGTTCCCGGGCCAAGGCCTCGGCTTCGGACGTGTTGCCCTGTTTCACGGAGAGCGCCGCCAGTTCCACAAAGGCGGGAACCAATACGGGGTCCAATTTGATCGCCTCGCGGTAGGCCGTGACGGCGTCGTCGGGACGTTGCTGCGCGGCGTATACGCGGGCCACGCCTAGCTTGGCCAGTGCATTGCGCGGGTCTGCCGACAACGCGCGATCGTACTCAATCATGGCGTCCGCTGGCTTCTCCAAACGCAAATACGTGTCGCCCTGTTGCCGGAATTGCTCGCTGCGACGCCCGCCGCATTGCGATGTCGCCGCCAGAACGATCGCCAACGCCAGCGCAACCCCGATGCGACGCCATTCCGACCCTTTTCTCGTCGTGCCCATAGTCATTTCCTCCGCGGCGATTTTGCGGTCGCCATCGATCCTATCCGGAAGAAGCCGCGTTCGCACACGGCGCCTTCGCACGGTTCCCGGCGCGCTTATTTTCCAAGCATGGCGCCAATACGCTTCAAATATTGCGGGTCCACGGGTTGCCCCGCCTGCGCCTTGGCGGAGGCCGACGCATAATACCGGTTGGCCGCGTCGCGATCGCCAAGTTCGAAATACGCCTCCGCCATCGCCGCGTCGACATGGGCCGGCCCCGAGTCGAGTTGCGCCACGGGCTGCAAGTCGCGCACGCCTTTGTCATACTGCTTGAGCGCGACGAAGATGAGCCCGCGCAGCGTCACGTAGGCGGCTTTGGGATCTAGCCGGATGGCCCGCTCAATCGTCTGCAGG
>JAKJDA010000191.1 GCA_022706165.1 Candidatus Hydrogenedentota bacterium
ATGGCGTTTCGGCACTGCTGGGAAGCATCGCGGACTATCTGGATGGCGCCGATATACTGGGGGTTGCCTTGGTCGGCGTGGGCAATTTGGGCCGGGCGTTGTTGGCGTATTTCGTGGGACGTCACCCAACGCTGGAACTCAAGGCGGCGTTCGATTGCGATCCGGCGAAAATTGGCCGGGTGATACACGGGTGCCGCTGTCTGCCCATGGAAGAAATGGCGCGGGTGGTCGAGGAGGAGAGGATCAAGGTCGGGGTCATCACGGTCCCTGCTGAAGACGCCCAACGCGTGGCGACAGTGCTTTGGCAGGCGGGCGTGCTCGGAATTGTGAATTTCGCTCCGGTGCGGTTGTGGACGCCCGCGTCGGTGCATGTCGAGCAGATTGACCTTACAACGGTGTTGGAGCAGGCCGCGTTTTTTGCGCGTCGCCAGGACAAGGACGCAGGGAAGGAAGTTGGCAGATGACACAGGCAACACAAGACCCCGTAGCGGATGTTGGGCCCATCTTGGAGAAATATCCGGACGCCAAACGGGATGCCCTGATCCCGATCATGCAGGAGGTGCAGGACGTCTTCGGCTATCTCTCGCGGAGCGCCATCGTGCAGATTGGCAAACATCTGAATTTGCCGGCAAGCAAGATTTACGGCGTGGCGACATTTTACAACCAGTTCCGCTTTCAACCGTTAGGCAAATACCACATCCAAATTTGCCGCGGAACGGCCTGTCACGTGAAGGGATCAGCGGGCGTCCTCGACGCGGTCAAGCAGGAACTGAATATCGAGTCGGGCCAGACCAGCCGCGATGGGCAGTTCAGTCTTGAAGTCGTGGCATGCATCGGCGCCTGTGGCTTGGCGCCGGTTATCTGCATCAATGGGGAATTCTTCGCAAACCTGACTCCGGCCAAGGTTCGCGAGATTGTGAACAACTACCGGGAAGAGGCGGGGAACGATGTCCAATAAGCTGCTCGAAAACAAATGCTGCACAGAATGCTGGCATGGCGCGGACAAACCGTGCCCCGACCTGATCGATTGTCTCGTCGGCCCTCCCGTGTGCCATGCCTCCGGGGCCTGCGAAGACGCGCACCGTCACACTATCGCCCGTTTGCGCCGGGAAGAGGTAACGCGCACGGTCATTTACGTCGGCGCGGGCACGTGCGGCTTGGGCGCGGGCGCGGGCAAGACGCTCATGGCCATTCGCGAGCACTTGGCGAACAAGCGGATCGAGGCGGACATCGTCGAGGTGGGATGCATTGGCATGTGCTCGGCGGAACCCTTGATGGATATTCAGCTTCCAGGGCGCACGCGCGTTTCGTTTCAGGGCGTCACGGCAGACAAGGTCGATGATTTGCTCGACAGAACCTTCAAGGGCGAGATTCCCGAAGCGAACCTGCTGGGGCAATTCCGGAATCAGGCGCTGAAGGCGTGGCCTGGCGTGCCCTATCTGGAGGAACATCCTTTCTTCGCGCCGCAAACACGCTGGGTCCTGGCCAATTGCGGCATCATCGACCCGGCATCGATCGACGAATACATCGCGTTCGGCGGCTACAAGGCTCTTGCGAACGCATTGCGCGGCATGACGCCGCCGGAAGTGTGCGACGCCGTCGAAAAAGCCGGCCTCCGGGGACGTGGGGGCGGCGGATTCCCGACGGGCACGAAGTGGAAATTCGCCCTGAAAACCGAGAGTCATCAAAAATACATGGTCTGCAATGCCGACGAAGGCGACCCCGGGGCCTTTATGGACCGCGCAGTGATCGAAGGCGCGCCGCACCAATTACTGGAAGGCATGGCTATCGCCGCCTACGCCATCGGCGCGTCAAAGGCGTATGTGTACATCCGCGCGGAATACCCGCTCGCGATTCGCCGCTTGAAAGACGCCATCGCCCAAGCCAAGCAGTACGGCCTGCTCGGCGAGAACATCCTCGACAGCGGGTTCAACTTGGAAATCGTCATCAAACAAGGCGCCGGCGCGTTCGTGTGCGGCGAAGAAACGGCCCTGTTGAACAGCATCGAAGGCAAACGCGGCATGCCGCGTCCGCGCCCGCCGTTCCCTGCCGTAAAAGGGCTTTTCGAAAAACCCACGGTCATCAACAACGTCGAGACCTTGGCCAACGTCCCGGGCATCATCGCCAACGGCGCGGAGTGGTTCGCGTCGGTCGGCACAGAAACCAGCAAAGGCACCAAGGTGTTTGCACTGTCCGGCAAGGTCGCTCGCACCGGACTGGTTGAAGTCGCCATGGGCACTACGATCCGTGAAGTCGTGTTCGATGTCGGCGGCGGCATTCCCAATGGCCGCGCCTACAAAGCCGTGCAAATCGGCGGGCCTTCCGGCGGCTGCATTCCGACCCAGCACCTCGATATCAAAGTCGACTACGAATCCCTCAAGACCGTCGGCGCGATGATGGGTTCCGGCGGACTGGTCGTGATGGACGACGCCACCTGCATGGTGGACGTCGCGAAGTTCTTCATGGAGTTCATCCAGCGCGAAAGCTGCGGCAAATGCATTCCCTGCCGAGAAGGCACGCGCCGGATCCTGGAGATACTCGAACGCATCGTGAAAGGACGCCGGGGAGAGTCGGGCATCGCTGCATTGGAGCGTTTTCACGGGGTTCTGTATCTCGAACGTCTCTCGAAGGTCATAAAAGACAGCAGTTTGTGCGGACTTGGCCAGACGGCCCCCAACCCGGTGCTGAGCACATTGCGCTGGTTCCGCGACGAGTACGAAGCGCACATCTACGAGCGGCGCTGTCCGGCGGGCGAATGCCAGGAACTGCGCACGTTCCAGATTGACCCCGAGAAATGCGACGGCTGCGGGTTGTGCGCGTCGCGGTGTCCGGCCGAAGGGGCGATTGTGGGGATGCGGCGCAAGATTCATTACATCATCGATGACCGTTGCATCGGCTGCGGCACATGCGTCGATGCGTGCCCGCAGAAAGCCATCTCGCTGTCGATTCCCGTCGAAGAAACGACGGCGCCGGAAGATGGAACGGTGCAAGGCGTGTTCGCCGGCGGCGTATTCAGCAGTTGGAATCGCGGCAAGGCATTGTTCCGGAGCAAGTAGGGCCATCAACGCAGCGCCCGGACCCTCGCGGCGCATGAGGATACGCGAATGACTACCACGATCGAAGTGAACGGACGCTCTGTCAAGGCAAAACCCGGCGAAATGCTTCTGGCTGCGCTGAAACGCTCGGGCGTCACCGTGCCGACATTGTGCAACATGGAAGGCCTGTTTCCCAGCGGCGCATGCCGCATGTGCGTCGTTGAACTGGAAGGGCGCCCAGGCTTGGTGCCGAGTTGTTCATGTCCCGTGACCGAGGGGATGAAAGTCCACACCCATTCCCCGCGGGCGCTCATGGCGCGCAAGACCATCGTCGAATTGCTGCTGGCCAACCATCCCGACGACTGCTTGTACTGCGTCCGCAACAACACATGCGATTTGCAGAATCTTGCGTCCGAGTTCGGCGTGCGTCAACGCCGCTATGCGGGCGCCAAAAACTCGTACACGGAAGATGCATCGAGCCCCTCCATCGTGCGCGACCCTGCAAAATGCATTTTGTGCGGCAAATGCGTGCGCGTGTGCGAGGAGATTCAGGGCGTCTCGGCGATCGACTTCACGGGCCGCGGCAGTCAAGCCTGCATCGGCACGGCGTTTGACGAAGGCCTGAATGTATCGAGCTGCGTCAATTGCGGCCAATGCATCGTGGCGTGTCCAACGGGCGCGCTGCGCGAGCATAGCCACATCAAGGAAGTGGTCAACGCGCTCAAGAACCCAGACAAGATCGTCGTGGTGCAACACGCGCCGAGCGTATCCGTAACCCTGGGTGAGGCATTCGGGATCAAGGCCGGCACGGACGTCAGCGGCATCATGACATCGGCCCTGCGGCAGCTTGGGTTTGACCGCGTGTTCGACACGTCCTTCAGCGCCGACCTCACCATCATGGAAGAGGCCAGCGAACTGGTCCACCGCGTGGCCAACGGCGGCAAGCTGCCGATGATGACGAGTTGCTCGCCGGGATGGATCAAGTACGTCGAAGAGTTTCACCCGGATTTCATGGAAAACCTCTCGACATGCAAAAGCCCGCAGCAGATGCTGGGCGCCATCATCAAAAGCTATTACGCCGAACGCGAGGGAATCGACCCGCGCAAAATTTTCAGCGTGGCCATCATGCCGTGCACGGCCAAGAAATTCGAAGCGGGCAGGCCGGAAATGATTCATGACGGCGTGGCCGACGTCGACGCCGTGCTGACGACGCGCGAATTGGCCCGCCTCATCCGCATGCGAGGGATCGCGATGCAGTCCCTTACGCCGGACATGCCCGACAATCCCTTCGGCGAGCGCAGCACGGCGGGCAAGCTGTTCGGCGCGACGGGCGGCGTGATGGAAGCCGCGGTTCGCACGGCGCATTTTCTGATTACAGGCAAGGAACTCGAAGGACTCAAGGTTGAAGCGGTGCGCGGACTCGACGGCGTCAAGGAAGCCACGGTGAAAATGGGCGATCTGGAAGTGAACGTCGCCGTGGTCAGCGGGCTGCAAAACGCGGCCAACCTCTTGAAGGAAGTGAAGGCGGGACGCAAAAACCTTCATTTCATCGAGGTGATGACGTGTCCGGGCGGTTGCATCAACGGCGGCGGACAGCCCTTCACGACCAACATGGATGCCGTGCGCGAGCGGATGCAGGCGCTGTATGCCATTGACCGAGACGAACCGGTGCGCACATCGCACGGCAATGCCTGGCTCAAGAAACTGTACGACGAATATCTTGGCGCCCCGTTGGGCAAAAAGAGCCATCGGCTGTTGCACACGCATTACGCCAAGCGCGAGGTGTTGCGCTGACCCGTCAGGTCTGCGCGCGGAGAAACGCAAATGGTTCCGGGAATGGATATGCCGCTCATCACGACACGCCCCGAGTTCTGCCGGGCGTGCTACACGTGCGTGCGGGAATGCCCTGCCAAGGCGATCCGCATCGCCGAAGGCCAAGCGCAAGTGCTCCCGGACCGTTGCATCGCCTGCGGAAATTGCGTGCAGGTATGCAGCCAGCGGGCCAAGCAGGTCGCCAGCTCCGTCGGTTTTGTGACTGGGCTATTGCAGAGCGGCGCGCGCCTTGCCGCATGTCTGGCGCCGAGTTTTCCCGCCGAGTTTCCGTTCGCCGACCCGGCGCGCGTTGCGGGCATGATCAAGGCGCTGGGATTCGCATACGTGCACGACGTCGGTTTCGGCGCGGACCTTGTCTCGTTGCGGTACCGCCATCTCGTGGAAAACGCCCAGGGCCATCGCTACGTTGCGACGAATTGCCCCGCCATCGTGGGCTACGTCAAACGCTACCACCCCGAACTTGTCTCGGCCTTGGCTCCGCTGGTATCTCCGATGATCGCGATGGCGCGGGTGGCCCGTACGTTGCACGGCCCCGACGTCGGCATCGTGTTCATTGGTCCGTGCATCGCCAAAAAGGCGGAGGCCGCCGATCCGGATTTGCCGCGCGAGGTGGATGCCGTGCTGACATTTGCCGAGTTGCAGCAGATGTTGCTGGTCGGCGGCATAAAGCCGGAGAGCGTCGCCCCAGTGGATTTTGATCCGCCGATCGGAGGTCTGGGAGGTCTGTTCCCCCTAAACCGCGGCATGCTCCAGGCGGCCAGCATCCATGAGGACCTGATCACCGGCGACGTGATTTCCGCTGAAGGACGCGCCCATTTCGTCGAGGCGATAAAGGATTTTGAAGACGAAAACCTTGATGTATCCCTCCTCGAAGTGCTCTGCTGCAACGGCTGCATCATGGGCGCCGGCATGACGACGCATGCCTCCCTCTTCAATCGGCGGGCCCGCGTCAGCCAGAGCGTGCGCCGTCGCATGACCTCCTTTGACAAAGCCCAATGGTGGGGACACATGGAGCGTTTTGCGGGGCTTGATCTGTCGCGCACGTATAGCGCGTTCGACCAGCGAATCGCGCCGCCCTCCTTCGCCAAGCTCAGTGAAATCATGGCGCGCATGGGCAAGCATGGCCCCGAGGACGAACTGAACTGCGGCGCCTGCGGC
>JAKJDA010000192.1:0-5733 GCA_022706165.1 Candidatus Hydrogenedentota bacterium
ATGCGGCGTGGCGCGTGGCGCGATGCGGGCTGGCGCCCGCGAGACCGTCGTCGCTCGTGTTCATCAACACCATGAAATGCAACGCCCGCTGCAAGATGTGCTTGCAATGGCGCGAAGTGCGCGGGCCGGACAGCCAGGGACGCACGGAATTGACCCTGGAGCAGATCGACCGCTTCACGAGCAGCATGGGTCGTTTGTTCATGGTTCAGTTGAGCGGCGGCGAACCCTTCCTCCGTCCGGACATGGGGGAGACCATGTTGCTCATTGGCCGCAACTGCGCCCCGCTTCTGTTCACCGTTCCGACCAACGGCAGTCACCCGGACCGAATCCTCTCCGCCGTGAGGGCGTTTTGCGCCGCATACCCCAAGACGATGCTGCGCCTCAATCTTTCGGTCGACGCCCCCGCCGAAACCCACGACGCCATCCGCGGCATCGACGGCCTGTACGAGAAATGCCGCGAGACCATTACGCGGCTCAAAGAAATCCAAACTCGCGCCCCGGGCCTTACGGTCAACATTTGCGCCGTCCTGTCGCACTACAATCGCGCAGGCATCCGCCCGGGCATCAAGCGCATTCTCGACGAACTATGCCCGGACCATCTCACGTTGATGCTGGCGCGCGGCGATACGCCGGAAGCCATCGCGCTCGAGGTTCCCATCGAGGAATACGAGGCGGCTGTCGCCGACTTGCGCGCCCATCTTGAAGCGCGCAGCGAGGAAAAACATCCTTTGCGCAACCTGGGGCGCGTTCTCGAGAAAGAGATATCCCGCGTCGTTGCGGAGAGCGCCAAGCAACAAAGACAGGTGATCCCCTGCGTGGGCGGTTCCAAGCACATTTATGTGGACGATCAAGGGCGCATCCTGCCGTGCGAAGTCCTCGTTTCCATCTTGCGCGACCATCCTTCGAACGAACTCGATTCCGCCGTCATGGCCGATCTTGCCGATTTTGATTACTCCGTGCCCGCCGCGCTCGACAGCATGCACGCCCGTCGCGTCGCGCAATTTATTCGAGACGGCAAATGCCATTGCACCTCGGAATGTCTCGCCGCGCCCAGCATCTTGCTCAATCCGCGCCTCTACCCGCGCCTGGCGCTCACGGCGTTCCGGCAAGCCGTAAGCGACCTCGTCGTTTCGCGACGGCGCCCGCCAGCGCCATAGCGAAACGTCTTTCAAAAATCCTTTTGGGCACACGAAGACGCCGTTTTCCGGGTTTACGCCCCCATGCATCCACCCCTTTCGCTGGGTTGGCCTTCGGGGCGTTGCATTCATGGGCCGCGTTCGCTACCATACGGCGAAGAGAGGGAAACGTTTCGACACGAGGAGTTTGCGCACATGCGTCATGACGGAAGCGATCGACGCCGCTATCCGCGAAGCAAACGCGCCGTGCATGCCGTGATGGACGGCGGCGGTCCCGGCGTGCTGAACCATATCGATAACATCAGCGCCAACGGCGTGTTGTGCCATACGGTCCGGCCCATTCCGCTGATGACCCGCATGAGCATCGCCATCGAACTGCCCAAGCCTCTTAACCAACGCATCGAATGCGAAGGCGTCGTGGTGCGCTGCGAACCCCACGAAAAGGGCGACGATCACTTCAAAGTGGCCATCCTGTACACGCGCATCTCCGACGAGTGTCGGCAGGCGATCCATGAATTCGTCGAATCCGACCTCGCCGACGCGACCGGCGACTAGCCCCGGCGCGGCCAGCGTCTCGGGGGGGGCCACATCCATGCGAACCATCCTCTTCGGGGCCGAAGCGGCGGAATTGGCTCCGCTCATCGAACGCACGCCAGAGCTTACGCTCGTGACGGACGATCCGGAAATCGTCGTATGCTACGGCGGCGACGGAACCTTGCTTTCCGCCGAGGCGAAATGGCCCGGCGTCCCCAAAGTCCCTATCCGCAACAGCCGGCTGGGAAACCGATGCATACCTCATCCCGCCGACCAGGTGATAGACCGTCTCGTGCAGCGTCATCTCTCTCGCACCGCCTTCATCAAGCTAGAAGGATTGCTTCGACGCGCCGGCGGGGAATACCGGCCTTTCGCGGTGGCCATGAACGAGTTCAACGTCCATATGGGCCGAATCAATTCCGCGGTCCGTTTCCTGCTGACATTCGACAACGAGCCCTATCTGGGCGGCCATGAGATCGTGGGCGACGGTTTCGTCGTGTGCACTCCCTTCGGAAGCACGGCGTATTTCAATAAGATCACGCGGGGCATTTTTCACACGGGTCTGGGCATCGCATTCAAAAGCACCCCAGACCAAACCGATCATCTCGTCGTCGACGACAGCGCCACCGTTGCGGTTCGCATCACTCGGGGGCCCGCCGTCCTTGCCTACGACAACGCGGGCGAATACGTCACCCTCGAAGAAGACGACGAGCTCATCATTCGCCGCCACGCCCAGCCCGCCATTCTGTTGACCTGGGGAACCGTCCGTCATCCTTCCGACGCATTTTAGGGCCATTAGCGTCGTATCGCGCCCGGGTCCAAGACATTCGGAGACCGGGCGCTGCGTGCGCGTCAAAAAGCAAAAAACAGGCGGCGCCTATCGGTTATGACAACGGATACGCGCCGCCATGTTCTTGAGAAACAGGGGCGACGCCTTTCCCGCCGGTCGCGACGCCGTTTCCTGTCTCGAAGACAATGCAGGTTTATGCGGTCCGGATCGCTATGCGGCCCCGGAGGCACAGCAGGCCTGCGACCGCCAGCAACAACACGCAAGGCCAATGCGAAAGCGGCAGTTCGCCGGGATCGTCTGCCGCGTAGGGATTCAGCCCAAGCCCATTCTCGACCTTGTCGGAAATGCCATCGCCGTCGCTGTCCAGATCGAGAAAGTTGGGGATGTTGTCGCCGTCCACGTCATCATTTCCTTCCACGGAATCCAAGATCCCATCGCCGTCCGTGTCGAAACCGAAATTGTCGGTTACGGCGATGTAGAACGCTTCGATGCCGCCGCCCGCATCCACAACCTGCTGATACTCGACGCCGTTCGACATTCCGTCGCCGTCGAGATCGCCGGAACTCGTGAAAGGCTCGATGGCGCTTTTGGCGATGCGGAAGGGCGAATACGATCCAGTTAGGCCAAGCGAGTTCACCCAATGCTCGTTCATTTTTGTGCTGACCAACAAGGCGGCGGCCAATACATTTTCGAAGGGTCTTAGGGTGGACACATAAGAGCTTTCGCGCTTGAACTCGGCGAGATTGCGCTGAAATGCCTCCAAAATGAGGTCGTGATACTGATCGACCTGCGTGGTCAACACATACGCCACCATCAACAGCTGAAGGCGGTCTGGCAGTGTGTCGCCCAGGTGACCCGGAGAACCATCGGGTTCACTATCGACGTTGGCGGTCTGAAAATCGAGGCCGTCATGTGCGTAGAGCAAAGCCCCTTCCGTCTCGAACAGCGCAAAGAAATCCCACGGGCTCGCCCCGGAACCGGGATCGTTGGGATTGGTTCCTATTGTCATTTCCACGGAATCTCCCACGCCGTCGCCGTCGGAGTCCCAATCGAGGAATGCGGGCAAGCCGTCCCCATCGATGTCGGTTGTGCCTTCCTGCGAATCGGCGATCCCGTCGTTATCGCTGTCCGTGTCGAGGAAATTGGGCAGCCCGTCGCCGTCGACATCGCCAAGCCCCTCGTAGGCATCCAGCTTGCCGTCGCCGTCCGAGTCGGTGTCGATACGGTTTGGAAGCGCGTCCCCGTCGGGATCGTCGAGGCCTTCGTATGCGTTTGGCAATCCATCGCCATCGAGATCGCTTGACCCCGGAACGAGTTCATAGGCCCCGAGATCGATGCCGCCCGTTCGAGTCGTTCCCAGTATGTCCAGCGTTGGCGCATTCGTGGCCGTGCCCTTGTTGATGACGGTTGTGGACGCGTTCGTAAGCCTGCAGTCGCCCCATACGTCGTTCCACAGGTGCGGGTCATCGGCCACGTTGCCTTCGCCTTGGACACACGAGTAGGTTATTTGGAAGGCATCGCCCCAAAACGGATCCGCGCCGTTGTTCCATACGATGCAATTGGTCAAGACGGCGGGGGCGTAGTCAAACGCGGATACAAAGGCCCCTCCCATTTGCGCATGGTTGTTCGCGAATGTGCAATTGACAAACGTTCCGAATCCCTGATGTTGGACGGCGCCTGCGTAGACCGCTTGGTTCCGGGCGAACACGCAGTTGGCGAACGTCGCGTGCGTATTGAAGTCGACCTTCACCGCGCCTCCCGATTCGCCAGCGGTGTTGTCGGTCACGAGGCAATTCTCGAAGGTCGCGACGAGTTCCGGGGCGCCCGACTCCACCTTGACGGCGGCGCTTCCTCCCGTGTGGTTGTATGCGAACACGCACCGCTGAACCGTCGGCGCGCCGGCCCGAATCTTGATTCCGCCGCCGCTGCCGCTGCTCAACACCGCATTGTGCACGAACAGACAATCGGATATCCGCGGACTGGATTGCTCGCAGTGAACGCCGGCGCCTCCTCTGGCGTTGTTGCCGGCGAAGGTGCAGCGGGACACCCGCACATCACCGGTCACCTTGTAGAGGATCATCCCGCCCCCAAACATCGCTCCGGGTGTGTCGTCGCTTGTCGCGGAACCGCCGCGCATCGTAAAGCCGTCAACGACGACGTTCGACAGCCCCGCGTCAGGATTCGATACGTCCGCGATCGTCACCACATGCCACGCGGGAAACCCGCCGCGCGCCTTGCTGCCGTCGATGATCGTCTCGTGCACTCTCGGGTTTGCCTGCGAGAGCGCCGTTTCGGAGCCTGCAAAACCGCCATACAGGGATAGCTGGCTTTTCAGCACAACCGCCTCGTTGTACTTTCCCTTCGCGACCCATACCTGATCATCGGCTTGCGCGGCGTCTATCGCCGCCTGGATCGAGGCATACGCGGTGGCCCAACTCAACCCATCCGGAGTTGGCGCGAGGCTGTTGGCGTCGACGTAAAGCACGCCCGCGAATGCGGGGCCGCAGAAAACGGCGAGAATGGAAACACAGAACCAGCGCGATAGCAACCTATGCATGACGAGCCTCCCCTCTTGTTTTTTGCATTGCTGGGTGCTGCCCCTTTCGGCTCCCCGTGATATGGAGATATGTCCATATCAAAAAAATAGCTGTCACGGTTATAGAGTATAACCAGAAAAGGAACAGTCGTCAACGAAATTTCTGCGGCCCCGTTGATCTTTCGGGGCCATCGAGTCGACGTTTCAACGCTTGTGTTTGAGGAAGGCGGCCAACGCAGGGAGATTCGACGGGCGTTAGGCCAAGGCGTCGCCGAGGGACTCGTCGCGGCGCGCGAGAAACTCTTCCAACATGGCCTCGGCCGTTTCGGCGTCGATGCCGAGGATGTTCATTGCCGTGGCGTGATCGTCAAAAAGACCTTTGTTGTCAACGACGGTCTTGCCCCGGCTGTGGGCCAGAACGTCCGCCAAGGACACCATTGCGGCCATGTCCTGATGGTCGGCGGCTTGTTCGGGATGGTGGTGGCAACGGATGGCCGCGGCGATTTCGGGCGGCAACGACCAATGCGAGGCCAGTTCAAAGCCCGCCTCGGTGTGGGCAAGGCCGAGAATTTGCTCTTCCGCGGCGACGAGCGCAAGGCCATCGAGTTCCTGGCCCACCTTGGCGTAGGGTTTGGGCGCCACTTCAGCCAGAACGACGCGGCCAATGTCATGGAGGAGTCCCGCTGCGAACACGCCAGCCTGCTGAGACTTCAGGCAGGCCTTGGCAACGACGCGCG
>JAKJDA010000192.1:5743-6026 GCA_022706165.1 Candidatus Hydrogenedentota bacterium
ACCCAGAATCGTTTGTAATCGAAGTACGCGGACTTCTCGAATACATCCAACACAGCCGCCGACAGCACGATCGTGTACGTTTCGCGCAGTCCCAGCAACGAAACCGCCAAGGTCAGATTGTCCACGCGCCGCGGAAAGCCGTAGGCCGCCGAATTGGCCACGCTGAGCACCTTGGCCGCCAACGGCGGATCCAACGTGATGATCTCGGCCACTTCGCCCACGCTGCGATTGGGGTCCTGCATCGCCTCGCGCACGCGCTGAACCGTCTCGGGCAAAACCGGCA
>JAKJDA010000193.1 GCA_022706165.1 Candidatus Hydrogenedentota bacterium
GGATGTCGATTATTCCGGCTCCACGGACGCCCTGGACGTGCAACTTGTCATCAACGCGGCACTGCATCTTGACATGGATGTCAACCGCAACGGCGTACTCGATGCCGCTGAAGTCAACCTGACGACCAGCATTGATACCTTCACCATCAACGGAGGCGCT
The DNA here is from genome assembly GCA_022706165.1 of Candidatus Hydrogenedentota bacterium. Classification (GTDB taxonomy): domain Bacteria; phylum Hydrogenedentota; class Hydrogenedentia; order Hydrogenedentales; family SLHB01; genus JAKJDA01. The sequence continues at coordinate 161 of JAKJDA010000193.1, forward strand.
TCCGTCACCGACAATCCGTTGGTTTCCCTCTATACCGCATGTTCCGGCGGCCCCGATGAGTACATGGTCAGCGAATCACCCGATTTTACGGGAGCTCAGTGGTTGCCGTACGTTTCTTCGTCCACCAGTTTCAGCCTTTCCCCTGGAAACGGCCTGAAAACGGTCTACTGCAAACTTCGCAAGGCCATTCTTGAATCCGCGGCGGTCTCGGCTTCGATTACGCTCGAGTTGCCGCCGCCCGAAGGTCCTACCTCCGCGTTTACGACGGACGATCTTTCGGGAACGGCTCCCTATGTTGTGCATTTCAGTAATCAATCCACGCCGGGCGACGGAACGATATCGGCCTATGCGTGGGATTTTGGCGATGCACAGACCAGCGCCGAGGAAAACCCCACCCATACCTACCTGCAGGGAGGCGTGTACACCGTCTCGTTGACGGTCACGACGCAATACGGTTCCGATACGCTTGTAAAAACGGGATACATCGCCGTTGCCGATCCGCAGCCGTTGTTGGCGTATGTCCCCGCGGGCTGGTTTTTGATGGGCGCTCCAGGCGACGCTCCCCCGGACATGAACGTCGCGACGCTGAACCTGGTCCTGCAGATCAACGCGCAAGGCTACGGCGGCGGCGATCGCAATGGAGCGGGCAGCGGCATTGGGCAGTTCGGACAACCCGCCACCATTGGCAATGGCATGCTCGATCTGGCGGAGGTCGGCTTGCTGGAATACATTCTGGCGCATCCTGCCGCCCCGTATTACGCACAGGCGACGGCGGCTTGGAACAGGAATTTCTCCAACCTCAAGACCCTCGCCACCACTCCGGGGTGGGCAGGAAAGCCGTTCATGGATGCCTGGGGATCCGGCGCTTCTGGCGGCATCCTTTTTCCGGATATGACGCTGCATTGCATGGCGGCCTACGCAACCTTGGGACATAGCCGCGATTATGTTTCCCGTTGGCTCGGCGCCTTCGATGCCGGTTTTGGGGGATCGACCGCCACGGCGTACTATAATTTCGCGACGCGGCAGGTAGGGGGACTCTCCTATGATGTCAGCTTGGAAGGTAGTTTGGGGGTGTATGCCGACTCCGACAGCGACGGAGAGTCGAATCTTACGGAGTGGAATGGCATTATCGGCAATACCGCCTTCCAGGACCTGATCTGGTCTACCAAGGAAGCAACCATAAAGGCGTATGCGCAAGTGGCGCTTGACGGGACCCGGAAGGGCAGCGAAGTTTCGCTGGAGGGAGAATCGAACGGCTATCCGCGCCACAATGTTTACCTTGACGCCTACCGCATTGGCGTATACGAGGTGACCACGGGCGAGTACGTCGAAATGCTGAACCGCGCCCTTGCCCAGGGCAAACTGTGCGTGAAAAGCGGCGCCGCGTATACCGGCGGCGACGTATTCATGAAAGATGCCACGAGCGAGACCAAATCCATTGTGCAGATCACCGATCCCGACTGCCAGGTTTCCTTTTCCGGAGGCCAGTTTGTCGTCGAAAGCCGCAACGGAAAATCCATGGTCGATCATCCGATGGTCGAGGTGTCGTGGTACGGCGCTTTGGCCTACTGCAATTGGCTTAGCGAATACAAAGGGTTGACGCCCGTGTACGATTTGTCGACGTGGAAACGCAAGACGCCTACGCCCAACGGGTATCGTCTTCCCACGGAAGCGGAGTGGGAACGCGCCGCCTCGTGGGAGCCGAGAGACGATGGCCCCATCACCGTGCCGGGCGGCGGCCGAGGCCGCAAGTGGCCTTATGCATTCTTGGGAGAAACCATCGATTTCACGCGCGCCAACTATAACGACTACTACGGGAGCGGCTACAACAATCCCGTAGGGTTGACATCGGCGCCGTACACCGCGCCGGTTGGTTATTTCAACGGGGTCAATCCCGGCACGGCGCTCAGCCTGAGTCCGGTCGGCTGCTACGACATGAGCGGCAGCGTGTGGGAGTGGTGTGAAGACTGGAAAGGAGACTATGGCGCCGAAGACCAGAGCAATCCCGTCGGTCCGAGCAGCGGCGGTTACTTCGTGTTGCGCGGCGGCGGGTGGAGTTTCATTCCCGACAACTGCCGCAGCGATTTTCGCGGTTGGGAAATTCCTGCGCACACGGGTTTTAACGAGGGATTCCGCATCGCCCAATCCATGACGCCATAACGGACGAACCATTTTCCCGAGCGCGTCTCCTTCTGCTGGCGCGAGCAGAGGGCGGCGCGCTTTTTCCACACCCGTGCGTTATGGTACGTTTTCCTTGTGCTTGGCGAGAGAAACAATCTGGATGCCGCATTCATGAACATTGATCCCTATCGCGTTCCTTCTCCGTGCTTCGTGCTCGACGCAGACGCGTTGGAGCGCAATCTGGCAATCCTTGCGGACGTGCAGCAACGCGCAGGATGCAAAATCCTGCTTGCCCTCAAGGGCTTTGCGATGTGGCGCGCGTTTCCCCTCATCCGGCGGCATTTATCGGGAACTGCCGCCAGCGGCGTTCACGAGGCGCGACTTGGCGCGGAGGCATTCGGCGGAGAAGTCCATGTTTACTCTCCCGCCTACCGCGACGTCGAAGTGGATGAGTTGACGGGCATCGTGGACCACATGGTCTTTAACTCCTTCTCGCAGTGGGAACGCCACCGCGAGCGGGTGCAGCGCGCGAAACGTCCGATCCAGTGCGGCATGCGCGTCAACCCCGAACATTCCGAGGTGAAGGTGGCCCTGTACGATCCTTGCGCGCCCGGTTCTCGTCTTGGCGTGACGGAAGCGGCGTTTCGGCGCGATCTCCTCGACGGCCTGTCGGGATTGCACATGCACACGTTGTGCGAACTCAACGCCGATGCCTTGGAGCGCACCCTGCCCGCATTCGAGAAGCATTTTGGCGGCTTTTTGCCATCCATGAGCTGGGTAAACCTCGGAGGCGGCCATCATGTCACCCGGCCCGATTACGATATCGAACGGCTGATTCGGATCATCCAGGATTTTCGAGAACGCTGGCATGTCGATGTGTATCTCGAACCGGGCGAAGCCATTGCCTTGAACGCCGGCGTTTTCGTGGCGACGGTGCTGGACATTGTCCACAATCACATGGACATCGCCATCCTCGACGCCTCGGCGAGCACGCACATGCCCGATGTGCTGGAAATGCCTTACCGTCCGGCCATTGTGGGGGCGGGCATGCCGGGCGAATTGGCGCATACCTATCGGCTGGGAGGCGTGAGCTGTCTGGCGGGCGATGTGATCGGAGATTATTCTTTCGCCGAGCCGTTGCGTCCCGGCCGGAGGCTCGTGTTTCTTGACATGGCCCACTACACGATGGTGAAGACCACCACGTTCAACGGCGTGCCGCTTCCCGCCATCGCGATAGGCCGCGGCGAAGAGGGCGCCATCGAAATCGTTCGCCAGTTTGGCTACGACGACTACAAAACCCGCTTATCTTGAGCCGAGAAGCCAAGGGTCAAGATTTCGGGCAACTTCAATCCACCGGCGCTGCGGGAACATTGCCGTCGGCGGTTTGGGGTCCTCCCTCCGCCTCGAAGAGCTGCTGCTGTCCGCTTTTCATTTCGTCGGCGCCGCGGGTCATGTGGGTTTGATGTTCGATGCTGATTTCCTTGCGGGTGAGCGTGCCTTCCTGGGTCGCCGAACCCCAGTTGGCGTTCTTAATGCCGTAGAAGAACTGCGATCCGGGCGCCTCATTGAGCACCAGCGTGCCGCTTACGATGATGGGCTCCTCCACCATCGTCGCTTTTCTTCCCTTCTCCATCTCGACCAGGATCACGTCGCGCAGGGGAGGCGCTTCACAGAAGAAGCAGCCGATGGGGACAGGCAGCAACATGAAATACGAGGCATCCTTGAACTCGTCGATCGGCGCCATGAATCCGACCAAGTTCACCGGCTGCGAACCGAATTTCTTCAATTCCGCATCGAAGAACGGACCGCTCTTTGCCGATCCCCGGGTCTTTTGCAACAGACTCCACGAGAGCAGCGACAGGCCTGATTTTTTCTGGACGCCTTCGGCGACCGCGCGTTTGGCTTCCATCTCTTCGCGCAAACCGCCTCGCTTCACTTGCAGATTGCCAAACACGAGCACTGCCAGTATGACGACAACGCCCAGCGCTGTCCCCAATTCCTTCACCATGCGTCGGCGCACGTTCACTCCTCCTCGTCTCGCTTGCCGCTGTTGTCGACACGGAACCCGACCCGCCAAAAGCATGTGAGTATAGCATACGTGCTTTGCGCATCGCCAAAACGCGAAAATGCGAATTCGCGCCAGAGCGCCTTTGACGGACCCTTCCCCTCTCCCCTTGTCCCAACCGTTCCTACGTGGTATGGTTTTCGCAGCGGGAAGGGAATGTCGCCGGAAACACAACGGAGAGACGCAACGTGCCAAGTGGCGGCTTGTTTCAGCAAAACGTGATAGCCGTGGTCTGGGACTTCGACAAGACCTTGACCCCGCTCTACATGCAAAAACCCCTGTTCGACGCGTACGGCATTGAAGAAGCCGTGTTCTGGAAGGAAGTGAATGCTTTGCCGGCGTATTACGCGCGCGCCGGCATCCATGTGCATCCTGACACCTGTTACCTGGGGCATCTGCTTTCCTACGTCCGGCATGGCCGTTTCGCCGAGCCGCCGTTGACGAATAAGCGGCTACGCGAACTGGGAGCGGACATCGAATTCTATCCGGGCGTGCCGGAAGTGTTTGCGCGTTTGCGCGCCTATGTTGACAAACCCGAATACCGTTCGGGGGACTTGCGCGTCGAGGTCGAGCATTATGTCGTGAGCACGGGACTCGCCGAACTCATCCGCGGATCGCGCATCCACGGCGAATTGCGCCATGTCTGGGCCTCGGAATTTATCGAAGAACCCGCCGCGCCGGGCGTTGACCTTGCCGCTTTCCCTCCGGGCGGCCCTATCAGCCAAATCGCCACTTTTCTCGACAACACGACAAAAACGCGGGCTCTCTTCGAGGTCAACAAGGGGGTTGGTCTGGTCGAGGGGATCAGCGTCAACGATGACATTGCCGAAGAAGACCGGCGCGTGCCTTTCAAAAACATGATTTATGTCGCGGACGGCCCCAGCGACATCCCTTCTTTCTCGGTCGTGAAAAAATCCGGCGGCCTGGCTTTGGCCGTCTACGACCCGCGCGATCCGCGCCAATACGATCAGGTCAGCAATCTGTTGGAAAGGGGACGCGTGCACCACGTCGCCCCCGCAGATTACCGGGAAGACAGCATTGCCGATACGTGGCTGCGTAGACAGGTGGGGCGCATGGCGCAACGCATTGTCGAGGAGCGGGTGCGGGGGTTCAAGGGGCGCATCGGGATCGGGCCCACACACATTGGGGCGATGGACCGAACGATGAAGGATCATGACTCCGACACGCCTGAAAAAAAAGCATGAACACGCCGCTGGTCCATACGCTCGTTCTTAACTGGAACGGGTTGGAACATCTCCAAACATGTTTCGAGTCGCTACTTGCGCAAACGCATCCCAATGCCCGTTTCGTTCTGCTCGACAATGCGAGCGTGGATGCTTCGGTCGAATTCGTTCAGTCCCGATTTGGCCACGATTCGCGGGTAGGCATCCTGCGGCTCGGCCAAAATATGGGTTGGTCTGGGGCCAACAATGTGGGCATCGAACAGGCCATGCAGGCTGGCGCGGACTATGTTTTTCTGCTGAATAACGATACCGCTGTCGAGCCTGACGCCATCGAGCGGCTTGTAGCCATGGCCGAGTCCGACGCAACCCTTGGCGCGCTTGCCCCGAAGATGCTGCTGTACAGTGCGCCGGAACTGATCAATTCCATAGGGATCGAGTGTTCTCTTATAGGCTGTTGCTGGGATATTGGACTGGGCCGGCTTGATG
>JAKJDA010000194.1 GCA_022706165.1 Candidatus Hydrogenedentota bacterium
AAACCAAAACCTTCGCCGCCGATGACCGCGCCGCTGCCTATCACGCAACGGGCTCCGATCGTCACCGATTCGCGAATGGTTGCATGAGGATAGACTACGGTATCCTCGCCGAGAATGCAATCCCGCCCTACATACGCGCCCGCGTGCAGTTGGACGCGGGCCTTCAACGTACACCCCTCTTCCACCACGACATAGGGGCCTATCCCTACGTCCGCTCCCAGACGCACGTCCGCGCCCACTAACGCCGTAGGATGCACCCCCCGCACCTCGCATCGCCGACTCGCCGTAAAGCGTTGCAATACAAGAGAAAAGGCCGCTGCCGGATCAGCCACGCGGATGAGGAGCTTGCCGCATTCCGGCACCTCCTCCCGGACGAAAATCGCCTCGGCGCGCGTCTTGGACAAATAAGAAAGGTAACGGCTGTCCGCAAGAAAAGTGACGTCGCCCGCCACTGCCTGCCGGATGCCGCGCGCGCCTGTGATCGGCGCTTCGGGAGATCCACCCGACACCGTCCCGTTGACCAACGCGGCGATTTCGGCAACCGTCGTCTGCATTATCGCCGTCCTGTTCTAAGGAATCTTCGTTCCCGGACCTTGCGCCTCCGTCCAACCAGACAACCTGCTCCGCACGTCCACAGCCTCGCTTCATCCTGTCCGAGGTTCTTGCCGGGCCTTTCGCCAGCCCCTGAGTTCCGTCGCGCAATGCCGCCTCTCGCAGCCGCTGCAACGGTCATTTCTTGGGTTTCGCCTCGGATTTCGAGGCGGAAGCAGGCGTCGCCTTGGCTGGACCGTATTGTTTGTTGAGGTAGTCGACCACTTTCTGGGTCATGTCCAGCACGGAACTATAGTACAACACCCCGGTGCGCGTGTCGGGATCGGCCTCGAGGACAAGATGGTAATTTTCCTGGGCGCCTATCGCCTCCACCGCCGCCAAAATATCCTTGATCAACGTGCGCTTCAGCACCTGCTTGCCGCGGTTGAGGTCGTCTTCGGCCATTTTGATGTCGGACTGAAATTGCGTGAATTCCCGCTGGAGATCCGATTCCTGCCGGTTTGCCGCGGCTTCATCCATCGTGGCCCGCTTGGATTCGAAATCTTTCTTTTTCTGGTCAAACTGGTCCCATTTCGCCTTCAGGGCGTCTTCCTTTGTCTTGGCGTCTTTCTCCAGCACGGCGACTTCGTCTTTTTGGCGATTGTAGCTATCCATCACCTTCTGAAGCTCCACCACGCCGATTTTGAAGGTTCCCGACGCTGGGGATGCCGCAGGGGGCGCGGACGGTGCGTTGTTTTGGGCGATCGCCGATTGCATCGAGAAAGAGAGGATAAAAACGGCGACAATCGCCGTAATCGACAGACAAAAAAGTCTCGGTTTCACCTTTTACGTTCCTTTCCTATTTTCAACGATTCCTAGGGGCGATGCGGTCGCGGCAGCGTTCGCTACGTCAGCGCTCCGATCGTCCCGGCTGTCTCCAGTATGCCTTGCCGCCGTCCGGCGGGGCGATCCGCCTCCGCCATGGGCATTACCTTCCCCCGTTTGGCGTCTTCTACAGGGGGCGAAGTATATCACCGGCGCAGAGGAGAGTGCAAACTGACTCCTCTTCGAATGCGCAGGTCTGTGAGTTCTCCGGCGCTGGCCGCAATCTTTGGGGCGGTCGTTGGCGGCTCCGCTGTCGCCGAAGGCGCGGCAATCAGAATTTGAATCCTGTCATCAAATGCAGCCGCCCGTTTCCTTGGTCGGGATCCGGGTTCAACGGAATGCCGTAGTCGATGCGGATCGGCCCCATCTTGGGAATGTCCACGCCGAATCCAAGGCCCGCGCTGTATTTCATGTCGCCAAAGGAAAAATCGCCCGCTTCGCGCCAGACGCCGCCTGAGTCCACGAAGGTGTAGACGCGGAAGGTCTTGTTGATCTTGTACTTGAGTTCGAGGTTATCCAGCAGCAGCAACTCGCCGCCGATGGGCCTTTTCTTGCCGAAAATCACGAAGCGCCGTTCCTTTGGACCCACTTTGTTCGAATCGTATCCGCGAATCGTCGAGGCGCCGCCCGCAAAGTACCGCGCCGATACAGGGACGAAATCCGAGCCGCCGTATTCATCGACCCATCCTTGGCGGGTGCGGAACGTGACGATCCAGTTTTTCTCTTTGCCAAAGGCATAGTGCCACGTGGAGTCGTGGGCAAGGCGGTAATAGTCGTAATCGCCGCCCAGCCCGGTGAGCTCGATCATGAAATCGTGACTCGATCCCGAGGAGGGGTCGCGGGGAACGTCGATGGTGTTGCGGTTGATCCCCCACATCAGGCTCGCGGTGGTCCCGTCTCCGCGTTCCCGGCGCAGCGTGGGGTAGCCGAGGGAGGGAAGATCGGATATTTTGACGTCGTTGTAGCGGAGGGCGACGCGCGTGCCCACGTAGGGCGAAAGCATTTTGCCCAGACGAACTTGAGCCCCTCGGGTGTCCTCGCGGAATGTGTCTCCTTGATCGTAGGACTCGTCGTATACGTCAAATCCGAACGAAAGCGGAAGTCCCAGGAATTCGCGGTCTGTAAAACTGAGGCTGTATTGGGACCGCACTTGTCCGAGTTGGAGTTTGATGCGGAACTCCTGCCCCCCGCCCGAGAACGTGGGCCAGTTGGTAATGTCGAAGTTCTTGAGGTCGAGTTCGATGTTGCCGCCGAACCGGTCCTCGGTGCTGTATCCGGCTCCGAAATTGAAGGAGCCTGTTTTGCCTTCGTCGACGTCCACCAACAAATTGGCGAAGCGATCATCGTCGGGAACGTTTTCCATCGTCAACCGGACCGCCTCGAAGTAACTTGTGTTTTCCAGAGCGCGCTGGCTGGCGCGCAGGGCGCCCCCGTCGAAGCGTTCGCCGGGCAAGGCCATCATGGTTCGTCGCACGATTTCGTCGCGCGTGACCGAATTGCCGGTCACCTTGATCTCTTTGATGTATTTCAGGTCGTTCTCGGCAATGCGGTAGACGATATGGGTGGCCTTCTTCTCGCGGTCCACCGTCACTTGAGGCGCCACGGAAGCGTTGATGTAGCCGCTGTCCTCGTAGCCCTTGCTGACGAGTTCCGCGTCCTTGGCCACCTGGCTCTTGTTGTGGATGTCTCCCGTTTTGAGTTCGAACAATCGCGTGATTTCGTCGGTGTCGAAAACCTCGTTGTCGGCGACTTCGATGGTGTCGACGCGGTATTCCGGCCCTTCCGACACGAAGACGGTGATGGTGACGGATTTGCCGTTCGCCGAGTAGTCGAAATCCGTTTTGGGGATGGCCGCCTCTAAACGCCCACGATTCGCGTATTCGTCCATCACGGTCTTCAGGTCGGATTCAAATGTCGCTTCGTCGTATTTTCCGCCCAAAAACCACCAGGCCCGCTTGGTCTTCATGAGTTTGCGGAGTTGGCGATCGCTGACCGCCTGGTTTCCGGAAAACACGATGGCGTGGATGCGGGCCTTGCCGCCTTCGTTGATGGCGTAGGTCAGCCGGACGCGTCCGGGGCCGATGTCCTCCGCGACGATATCGACGGTGGCGTTCGGGAAACCTTTGGATTGGTATAGCTTCAGGATGGCATCGCGTTCTTCGGGATATGCCTCGGGGACGAAGGAGTCGCCCTCCTGCCAGGATATGGCCCCCCGCAACGCGCGTTCGCGCAATTTTTTGTTGCCGGCGATTTTGATGCTGTCGATGACGCGTTTTTCGGTCACGACGAAGCCGACGATGTATTTCCCCGCCTCCTCGGAGGTTTCCGCTTGGATGGCGCTGAAATAGCCCATGTCGTACAGGCGGCGGATGTCGCGCGCGATGGCCCCTGGGTTGAATGGCTGGCCGGGTTGGGTCTCCAGTTTGGAGCGAATCAGCTGTTCGCTGGCGCGCGCCAACCCCATGACCCGCACCTCGTCCACCTGGCGCCCCGCGTTGTCTCCGGCTGCCGCCGCGACAAGACACGCGAATAGACCGGCGCACGCTAGCGAAATGGCACGCTTGATCACGTAGCTACACCTTCCCCTACCGGCAGAACAGTTTCAAAGACCACTTTGTCCTCGCTTTCAGACGGTTTTACTTCGACGCGAACGCCTGGCGAGAAAGCCCCTCGGAGCAGCAACTCCGACAGTGGGTCTTCAACATACTGCTGCACGGCCCTGCGAAGCGGACGCGCTCCGTATTGCTCGTCGCTTCCTGTCCGCACCAAGAACTCTTTTGCCTCGGCGGTTATAATCATCTCGAGGCCTTTTTCCCGTACGCGTTCTATCACCTCGGCCACTTGGATGTCAACAATGTCGACCAGCTGCTGGTGCGTCAGGCGGTGGAACACCAGAATCTCGTCGATCCGGTTTAGAAACTCGGGATTGAAGACTTTCTTGGCCTCGTCGGTGACGCGGTCGCGCATTTCCTTGTGTTGGTCTTCCACGCCGTCGCGCTGGAACCCGACGGTCGTGTTGCGGCCGATTTTCCGGGCTCCGATGTTGCTCGTCATCACGATGACCGTGTTGCGGAAGTCCACTTTGCGCCCCGTCGAGTCGGTCATGTGGCCGTCCTCGAGGACCTGCAATAGGATGTTGAAGACGTCGGGATGGGCCTTTTCGATCTCGTCGAACAGCACGACGGAATAGGGGCGGCGGCGCACTTGCTCGGTCAGTTGCCCGCCTTCGTTGTAGCCGACGTAGCCCGGCGGGGCTCCCGCCAAGCGCGACACGGCGAATTTTTCCATGTACTCCGACATGTCGATCGTGATCAGCGCCGATTCGTTGCCGAACAGAAACGTGGCCAGGCTTTTGGCCAGCAGGGTTTTGCCCACGCCGGTGGGTCCCAGAAACAGGAATGAGCCGACCGGTCGTTTGCCGCTTTTCAAGCCCGCGCGGGAGCGTTGGATGGCACGGGTGATCGCGTCGATCGCGTCGTCCTGGCCGACGATGGATTTGTGCAGTTCGTCGCGCATGCGCAGCAGGCGTTCCGATTCTTTTTCCTCGATTTTGGTCAGCGGAACGCCCGTCCACTTGGACACGATGTAGGCGATGTCGTCGGTGGTGACGATGGTTTCGGCGGAGTCGCGTTTTTTCTCCCATTCCCGTTTTTTTTCGTCGAGCAGCGCGATCAGCGTGCGTTCGCGATCGCGCAGCCCTGCCGCTTTTTCATATTCCTGACGCCGGATGGCCGTCTCTTTTTCCTGGGTGACGCGGTCGATCTCCTGTTCGATTTCCTTGAGCGCGGGCGGCCGAGTCGTGATCTGCAACCGCGCGCGGCTGCCCGCTTCGTCGATGACGTCGACGGCTTTGTCGGGCAGGAAACGGTCGGTGATGTACTGGTTGGAAAGCTTGGCGGCGGCGACAATGGCGTCGTCCGAGAATTTGACTCGGTGGTGCGCCTCGTATTTATCGCGCAGTCCGTGGATGATCTCGATGGTCTGTTCGACGGTGGGGGCTTCGACCAGGATCGTTTGGAAGCGGCGGGCCAGAGCCGCATCCTTCTCGATATGTTTGCGGTATTCGTCCATCGTGGTCGCGCCGATGCACTGCAGTTCGCCGCGCGCCAAGGCGGGCTTGAGCATGTTGGCGGCGTCGACGGCGCCTTCCGCGGCGCCCGCCCCGACAATCGTGTGCAATTCGTCGATGAAAAGGATGATGTTGTCCGCGCGCCGGATTTCTTTCATGACCGATTTCAGGCGTTCCTCGAATTGGCCCCGGTATTTCGTTCCCGCGACGACGCCGGCCAGGTCGAGCGTGAGCACGCGCCGGTTCAACAACAAGTCGGGCACGTCCCCATGAATGATGGCCTGCGCCAAGCCTTCGACAATGGCCGTTTTGCCGACGCCCGCCTCGCCGATAAGCACAGGGTTGTTTTTGGTGCGGCGCGCCAGAATTTGGATGACCCGCTCGATTTCTTTCTTGCGCCCGATAACGGGGTCCAGCTTGCCCTCATCCGCCAATGCGGTCAGGTCAGTTGCAAGCTGGTCCACCAACGGCGTTTTGCCGC
>JAKJDA010000195.1:0-2210 GCA_022706165.1 Candidatus Hydrogenedentota bacterium
ACAAAGAAGGAACGAATCAGGGCGAGCGGGATGACGGCGACCACCAACACCAAGGCAATGATCCGTTTGAGGCGCCGCGGAATGGACGGGAAACGAACACGTGCGCTGCGCGCCCCCACAAATTCCGGAGGACGCGAAGGACTTGGATTTTCGGGCATGGCAGAACCCTCCTGCAAGTCACGCTAACAAAAGGGCCCGCCTCATTCAAATAGACGACATGGAATTGATCGGGCATGATACACTGACGTCAGGAAAGAGGAGGCGTTCATGAAGCACGCAGAGTATCTCGTCCCCCCGGGAAGGCGCATCCGGATCGAAGATTTCGATTCCTCGTTTACGGGGAGGTTCCGGAAAAAAGAGGATGCGCAAGCCGTTCTCGATCGCGATATCCGGAGGCTATCGGCTTTGCAGGACGTTCTTTATGCCCAGAACACGTACGCGCTGCTGGTCATTTTTCAGGCGATGGATGCGGCGGGCAAGGACGGCGCGATCAAGCACGTGATGTCCGGGGTCAACCCGCAAGGCGTACAGGTGTTCAGCTTCAAGGCGCCATCGGAGGAGGAACTCGATCACGACTATCTCTGGCGCTGCATGAAAGCCTTGCCCGAGCGCGGGCGCATCGGGATATTCAATCGGTCGTACTATGAGGAAGTGCTTGTCGCGCGGGTGCACCCGGATATCCTGGAGCGGCAACGCATTCCAAAGGCGTTGCGATCGAAGAACATCTGGAAGGACCGCTTCGAGGACATCAACAACTTCGAGCGCTATCTGACGCGAAACGGGATCGTCGTGCTGAAATTTTTCCTCAATGTGTCCAAGGACGAACAGCGTCAGCGATTTCTTGACCGCATCGACGCGCCGGAGAAAAATTGGAAATTCTCCTCAGCCGACGTTGCCGAACGCGAGCACTGGGACGAGTACATGAGAGCTTACGAGGATGTCTTTACCCACACCAGCACGAAATGGGCGCCGTGGCGCATTGTCCCCGCCGACCACAAATGGTTCACCCGCGTCGCCGTCGCCGACATCATCGTGTCGACCCTTGAAGGCCTCAAACTGAAATACCCCAAGGTCTCGGAAGAGGCGCAGAAGGCGCTGCAGGAACAGAAAAGACTATTGGAGAAACAGGCAGATTCCTAATCCACCGCATGCTCGTGGCCGATGGAGACGATTCTGTTCTCGGCGTCGACGTGGACGGTTTTGGCTTCATGGCCTGTGGCTTCTTTTTCGTCCATCAGGGCATAGGTCAGGATGATGATGATATCGCCGACGAGGCCTTGGCGCGCGGCGGGGCCGTTGAGGCAGGCGACGCCGCTTCCGTGCGGGCCTTCGATGAGGTAGGTCTCGAAACGCGCGCCGTTGTTGAGGTTCAACACTTGAACCTGCTCGAACGGCAGCATCCCAGCGGCTTCCATGAGCGCTACGTCGAGCGTCAGGCTGCCTACATAATTGAGATTGGCCTCGGTGACCGTGGCGCGGTGAATTTTACTCTTGAGCATTGTCAGCAACATGAATTACGCACCTCATACTTGATGTTGTCAATCAAACGCGTCGTCCCGACGAACGCCGCCACCGCCAGCAGCACGTTGCCCTGCACGGTTTTCTGGGGCGTCATCTCCTCTGCGTCGACAAGTTCTACATAATCTATTCTGTCCACGCCGTCCAAGCGCGCCCGCACGGCATCCACGACGACACACCCATCGCGTTCCCCGCCTTCCAAGAGCGCGCGGGCATGCCCGAGCGCTTTCGAAATACAGAGCGCGCGTCGCCGTTCGTCCGCGCTGAGATAGGCATTCCGCGAACTCATCGCGAGACCGTCCGCCTCGCGCACGATCGGCATCTCGACGATTTCAATGCCCATATCGAGGTCGCGCGCCATCCGCTTAATCACGGCGCACTGTTGCGCGTCCTTCTGTCCGAAATACGCGCGGTGCGGCAGAACGGCATGGAACAGCTTCGTCACCACCGTCGCAACCCCGCGAAAATGCACCGGTCGCGCCGCGCCGCAGAGGCCCTCTGTCAGGCGCTCAACGGTCACATACGTCGCGTAGCCTTCCGGGTACATCTCCCCCACGCCCGGCGCATACGTTACGACGATGCCACAGTCTTTGGCCATCGCGATGTCCGCCTCGAACGCGCGCGGGTACTTGTCGAGGTCTTCGTTCGGCCCGAACTGCGTCGGGTTGACGAAGACGGACGCGGTGACGTGG
>JAKJDA010000195.1:2257-2562 GCA_022706165.1 Candidatus Hydrogenedentota bacterium
CGCCCATCGTGGGAGCAAAGCCAATGGTCTTGCCCGCGCGACGTTGTTCCTCGGCCCATGCGCGCATTGCGGCGGGTGTGCGCAGGATGTGCATCAGTACTGATGCTCCTTGCCGGGGAACGCGCCCGTTTTCACGTCCTTCACGTACTCTTCAAACGCGCGGCGCATCGTTCCCGCGATGTCTGCATAGCGCTTCACAAACTTCGGCGGAGCGCCAAAGCCCAACATGTCGTGCATCACCAGCACCTGCCCATCGCACGCCGCGCCCGCGCCAATGCCAATGGTGGGTATCGACACGGCGGCGG
>JAKJDA010000195.1:2662-5670 GCA_022706165.1 Candidatus Hydrogenedentota bacterium
CCTTGTAGCCGCCGAAGACATTCACCGATTGCGGCGTCAAGCCCAGATGTCCCATGACCGGAATGCCCGCGCGGATAACCGACGCGATGGCGCTGCCGAATTTGTCCGCGGAACCTTCCAGTTTCACGGCCTGTGCGCCGCCTTCCTGGACAAACCGACCGGCATGGCGCAACGCTTCCTCGGGGGTGATTTGATACGACAGAAACGGCATGTCGCCGACGACCATCGCCCGAGTCGCCGCACGCGACACCATGCGCGTGTGGTGAACCATCTGGTCCATCGTGATGCCGAGCGTATCCGGCAGACCCATGACGACGTTCGCGCACGAATCGCCGACGAGCAACACATCGACCCCGGCGTCGTCCATGAGTTTCGCGGCGGGATAATCGTAGGCGGTCAGCACGGCGATCTTTTCGCCCGACTGCTTGCATTGCCTGAGTGTCACCGACGTGACACGGTCCATGATTCGAACCTCCTGGCCCGTGACGTTACCCGTCCCGGTCCCATGTGGGCTCCAAGCGGAGCGGCCCAGTGGTTGCTACAAAAACCGAATATCCGTTTTGACGACGCGCCCGACGGCCTCCGGCGCCCGCGCCAATTCCGCCACCGTCTTGCCGGTCAGCGGGTCGATGTCGTCCGGCGCGATTTCCGCCAACGGCTTGAGTACAAACGCCCGCGAGCGAAACTCCGGATGTGGCAGCGTCAACATGTCTGAGGTGATCACCGTGTCCTCGGCCAACACGATGTCGATGTCGATGACTCGCGGTCCCCAGCGATACGTCGCGCCGCGTCCCAGGCGCGTTTCGATTTCCTTCACGGCATCCAGCAGTTCAAGCGGAGTTAGCTCCGTCTCGACCACCACCGCCGCATTCAGGAAATCCGGCTGGTCCACGACGCCCATCGGGGCCGTCGCATACCCTCGCGACACCGCCGCCACCCGCACGCCGTCCCGTTCATTCAAGGCCCGCACCGCCGCCCGAAGGTTCCCGGCCCGGTCGCCCTGATTACTGCCCAGACTCAACAAAATGCGCATCGCAGCGAAAATCTCACTTGCCAAACATTCGCATCTACTGTACCAGACCACCGGAAAGCATGCAAACGTTTGTAGGTTCCATGCGATCGAATTGCTTTCGGGCTTTGCCATCGCCGAGGTCGCTGTGCCTCTCGCGCCCCGCACCGAAGAAGGTAACGCAAAATTGGCGACGTGGCCAAGGCGCCGCCGCCGACATCACGAGACGGGTTCGTCTTCGAAGCGGTACCCTGCTCCCCGCACCGTGACGATGAGGCGGGGGTTGCGGGAATCGTCTTCGATCTTCTTGCGAAGGCGCCCCATGTGCACATCGACGACGCGTTCATCGCCGTAGTGATCGTGCTTCCAGGCGCGGTTGATGAGTTGTTCCCGGTTGTACACCTGTCCGGGGCGTTTTGCCAGGGCGTAAAGGAGATCGTACTCCAGGGGACGAAGCGCGAGCGGCGCATCGTCCTTCCAGACGCGCCGCGCGCCGGGGTCGATGCGCAACCGCCGGAATTTCAGAACGGGCTCGCCGGGCTGTTGCGATTTCGTGCGGCGCAGGATGGCGCGCGCGCGCGCCACCAGTTCCTCGGGATCGAAAGGCTTGGTGAGGTAATCGTCCGCGCCGATGGTCAGCGCCGCAACCTTGACATATCCGATGGAGGTCCGAGTCAGCATGATGACCGGCACGCTGGAACGCTGGCGAACGCGGCGCAACAGCTCCATGCCATCCATTCCGGTGGTGGCGGCGGCGCTCCCGGTGAGCACGATATCGATGATCAGCAGATCAGGGGCGAAAGGCTTCAAACGCTCAAGACAGTTTTCGCCGGTTTGCACCGATTCGACCGCAAAGCCCTCCTTGTGGAGAACTTGGTTCAGTTTGGCGAGTAAGGCGGCGTCATCGTCGACAATGAGGACTTTTGTTCGGTCCATCGCGTATTGCTCCTTATTGAACCGTTTCGTTGCCGAGGGAGAAGTAAAAGACGGCGCCGCGCCCCGGAATTCCCTTGGCCTCGATATGGCCGCCATGACGTTCCACGATTCGGCGAACGATGGCCAGGCCCATGCCATTGCCCTCATAATCCGTCGCCGCGTCGAGCCGCCGAAAAACGGTGAAAAGCAGGCCGACTTCACTGGGCCTGAACCCGATCCCGTTGTCCTTGACGAAATACTGAATGATCCCTTTCTGTTTTCGGAACCCGACGGAGATGCGGGCATGTTTCCGGGGCGCTGTAAATTTGAAGGCATTGGTCAACAGATTGAGCGCCACCTCCCGGAGCAAACCGGGATCGCCTTGGCATGACGGCAATTCGTCGATTTGAACCGCGATGGAACGGTCGGGATATTGGCGCAATAGCATATCGGCGATCTGACGCACGATGGACGTCAGATCCACGGCGGTTTTTTTCATGGGTTGCCGGCCCAGGCGCGACAACCGCAACAAATCGTCGATCATGGCGTCCAACTGCTGCACGCCTTTTCCCATCAGCGTCAAATAGTGATGGGCCTGATCGGGCAGATTGTCGGCGCATTCGCGCCGCAGCAGATTGGCCAACGTCGCCAGGGCGCGCAGCGGAGTGCGCAAGTCGTGCGCGACCGTATAGTTGAAAGAATCCAGTTCCCGCACGACTTCCTGGAGCCGCGCGGTGCGTTCGATCACGCGTTTTTCGAGATCGGCGTTGAGGCGCATGACGGCGTCTTCCGCGGCCTTGCGCTGGGTGATGTCGCGAGCGACCTCGACGACATGCGTGACGACGCCGGCGCTGTCCCGGTAGGGATAGTAGTTGATGTCAAGATACCGCACGCCCAGGCCGGGCAGTTCGAACCGCCCTTCCGCATGCGCCAAATGGCCGGCGAAACAACGCTCGATCGCCCCCGTCAATTTCTCCCGAAAGCTTGCCTGCCCCCAGATTTTTTCGACGGGACGCCCGATCGCCGCCGCGGTTTCCAATTGGAAGGCGTTCGCGAAGGAGGCGTTCACGGCGGTATACGTATA
>JAKJDA010000195.1:5680-5920 GCA_022706165.1 Candidatus Hydrogenedentota bacterium
CCCGCCGTATCCACGATGAACTCATACCGGCGCCACAATTCATCGAGCGCGACTTGATGGGTCACATCGCGAAACGCCCAGATATGCCCTTCGGGCCGGTTCGCGCATCCGTGAATGATCGACAACGTCAGTTCCGCCCAGTAGGGAATGCCGTCGTTGCGCGCCTGCTGCGTGATGACGCGGCACGAAGTCCCGTTTCGCAACGCCGCGAGAACCTGGGCGCGCACGCTCTCCGGCGTA
>JAKJDA010000196.1 GCA_022706165.1 Candidatus Hydrogenedentota bacterium
CCATCAACGAGGAAACGATAATGCGGCTGTTCCAGTTGTCCCATGCAGGCGCGCTGCTCGATCCTCCCAATGCAAAAGCCGCTCGCAAACGCGAGCGGCCTCGTTACGACGTCTGAAAAGAATCAGGCGTTATCCCGCCGTTGGGGAGAGCCGGAACAGCCCGAAAAAGCTGAAAATATTCTGGAGCAATCTCCACAAATACGCCAGAATGCTTCCCGGAGGTTCCGGTTGCGGATTGATCTTTTCCATGTTTGTCGCCCCTTGTTGCTGTTTGCCCTGCCTGACGCACGTCGCGTGGATTTTGCCCGATATTCCCCGAAAATTCAAGCTTGCCGCCGAATCGATGTCTTCAATGCTTTCGGGGAAAACCAAGAGCCTCGGATTCTGTCGATCGTGGGCTTTATGCTAGGATGATGCGTTGTCTGATTAGAATGTCTGCAACCAGGAGGATGGTGAACATATGCGCAACGGGGGCCTTTGGAAACGAGTTGGCGCGTTGGTTCTTGTAACGGCGTCGGGCATGCTTGCCTGCGGGGGGCCTCCCAAACAGCCGGCATCCGTTCCCCTTCCGAATGGAAATGGCCCGGTCGCGGCCCCGGTCGCGGGATCGCCTCAGTCGTCCGAGGCGGAAGAGCCGATCGATGGCGATTGTCTCGTGGCGCGTCTTCCCAGCGACATGCCAACGCTCAATCCACTGACCTCCACGGACGCCTACGGCGGAGCGATTCTGGGGCTCGTCTTCGACACGTTGATCGAGCGCGACAACACCACGTTCGAGCCCAATCCCTGCGTCGCGGAATCGTGGGAAGTGACGCCCGACCACCTGGTCTACACCTTCAAGCTGCGTCCTGGCGTGGTGTTTTCCGACGGGCAGCCCCTCACCGCGAACGACGTGAAGTTCACGTTCGATACGCTCATGGACCCTGCCGTCGATGCGGCCCATCTTCGCAATTACTATGACAATGTCGTGTCGTGCGAAGTGCCTGATCCGCTCACGGTGAAGTTCACGTGCAAGGAGCCTTATTTCAAGACCCTGGTCATGCTGGGCGAGCTTCCCATCCTTCCGCAGCATATTTACGGTCAAGACGATTTCAATAGCCATCCGAACAATCGAAAGCCGATCGGATCGGGCCTCTATACATTGGAATCCTGGGAGACGGGACTGCAACTCACGCTGATCCGCAACGAAAAATATTGGGGAAAGAAACCGCACATCGCGAAGCGCGTCTACAAGATCATCACCGATGAATTGGCCGCGCTCCAAGTGCTAAACAAGCGGCAACTCGATGTCATTGGGCTTGCCCCGGACAAAATGCTGCCGGAAAACTGGACGACCCAAACCAACGCGCCGGAGTTTTTGGAGAAGTTCGACCGCTATAGTTACTACGCTCCCTCGCACAACTACATCGGCTGGAATTTGCGCAAGCCTTTGTTCGAGGACAAGATGGTGCGCCGGGCGCTGACGATGCTGCTGGACCGTGAGACGATTTTGCAGACGGTGTTCCGGGGGCTAGGCGTCGTGGTGTCGGGCAACTTCTACGTCAATGGCCCTGAATACGATCCGTCTCTCAATCCGTGGCCTTTCGATCCGGCGCACGCGAAAACGATCTTGGCCCAGGCGGGTTGGGCCGACACAAACAACGATGGCGTTCTCGACAAGAACAGCGCGCCCTTCGCGTTTGAACTGCTGTTCCCGTCGGGCATTCCCGAGTACGAGCAGTTGGCCACTGTGTACCAGGAAGAACTCAAAAAGACCGGCATCAATATGACTATCCGTCCGCTCGAGTGGGCGACGTTTGTGGATAGCGTGCACAATCAGCGCTTCGACGCGTGCATGATGGGCTGGCAGCTTGGCATCGATCCGGACCCCTATCAAATTTGGCATTCGTCGCAAGCCGAAAAGGGATCGAACTACATCGGCTTCGTCAACGCCGAAGCGGACAAAATCATCGAGGATGCGCGCAAAGAGTTCGACCGCGACAAGCGTGTCGCCATGTACCGTCGCATCCACCAAATACAGCACGAGGAGCAGCCATACACCTTCCTGTTTTGCACCAAATGGCTGATGGTCCTCGACAAGCGCTTCCACGGCGTCACTATGTATCCGCTCGGAGCAGACACCCGTGAATGGTGGGTGCCCGTCGCCTTGCAGCGGTACAAGTAGGCGCGAGAAGCCACCATGAAGGCCTACCTGTTGCGGCGGATGTTGCTGGTCATCCCGACGTTCATTGGGATCAGCCTCATCACCTTTCTCGTGGTGCAGTTAGCGCCGGGGAATCCGGTGTTTCTGAAGCTGCGTCAGGCCGAGGGCACAATGGGTTCGCGCAGCGTGCCGCAGGAGATCATCGAGCAGACCAAGAAACTATACGGCCTCGACAGGCCGCTCTACGTGCAATATGTCCGCTGGCTCGGACGATTGTGCGTCCTCGATTTCGGCAACTCGTACAAGGACCAGCGCCCCGTCCGCACGAAAATTCTCGAGGTGCTGCCCGTCACGCTTCAACTCAACGTTCTCTCGCTTCTCGTCGTCTACCTGATCTCCATCCCGCTCGGCGTGTATAGCGCCACGCACGAGCGATCCGTCACCGACAAGGGCATCACGCTCTCGCTGTTCATCCTCTACAGTCTGCCCAGTTTTTGGGTGGCGATGTTGCTGATGTTGTTCTTGGGCGGCGGGCGTCACCTTGACTGGTTTCCCATTTTCGGCATCAGTTCTTCCGGGGCCGAGCAGATGCCGTTCGGGCAATGGATGATCGATCGCCTGTGGCACTTGGTGTTGCCCGTGTTCTGCTTGAGCTACGCCGGACTCGCCGCCCTGTCGCGGTTCATGCGCGCCGGGCTGGTCGACGTCGTCCGGCAAGACTACATCCGCACCGCCCGCGCGTACGGCTTTTCCGAACGCGTCATCGTCTACAAATACGCCATGCGCAACGCCCTGATCCCAATTATCACCCTGCTCGGCACGCTCCTGCCCGCGCTCATTGGC
Source organism: Candidatus Hydrogenedentota bacterium (assembly GCA_022706165.1). Lineage (GTDB taxonomy): Bacteria > Hydrogenedentota > Hydrogenedentia > Hydrogenedentales > SLHB01 > JAKJDA01. Next base: position 2,987 of record JAKJDA010000196.1, read on the forward strand.
GGCAGCGTCATCATCGAAAGCATCTTCTCGATACCCGGCATGGGCCGTCTCAGCTTCGAAGCCATCCTCTCCCGCGATTACCCCCTCATCATGGGCATCCTCTCCATCTCCGCCTTCCTGACTCTCATAGGCCTCATCCTCTCCGATTTTCTCTACGCCCTTATCGACCCAAGGATTAAGTTTGAATAGATACATTTTTAGTGTTTTGAATAGTTATCCAGATATATAATCATCATATTGTCGTTTTTCCAGGCGGTCGCTGCTAGCGCATGAGAGGAATCGAGAAATGTCGCGAGAAACCAAGAAGGACGCAGAAAAGCATCGCAATGCCCGCCTAAGAACATGGAGAGGCATGCTGCCTCTTCATGATTTCCTGCGGCTTGTTGTCTTGCTGGGGATTGCAGGGGGCGTTGCGTTTGCGGATCCCCAATCTTTTCCGTTCAACGATTCGGCGGCGATCGCCGTGCAGGATATCCTAGCGCGAAGCGTGTTTCCGATCGGAATTTATCTCGACGGACGGGTCGAGGGGATCAATTGCGGGCCGGGGTTTGTGGATGTGCCGCGCGACATGAAGAAAGCGCGCGCGTATTACGAGGCGGTCTTCACCGATATCAAGCAACACAACGTAGACTACGTGATTATCCCGAACACGCCGCCGGACTACCGCGAGACCCTACTGTCCGTCGCGGACCGCGTGGGCGTGAAGATTATTCTCGAAGTGGCGGAACTGGCGTGGCCGGAATTCGGCAAGGACCTGTCCGTGCGTTCGGCGGACATGATCGCGGATGAGGACGTTTTGCAGAGGCGTCTCGCGCCGATTGTGGAGCCTATGCGGAAACATCCGTCATTATTCGCCTATCAGATTATCGACGAGCCGCCCGCGTCGTTGGCGGCGAACATCGATCGCGTGTGTCGGGCGCTGCGTCGGCTCGATCCCCAACATCCGCCCTTCGGCGCGTTGTGCAATCTTGCGGAACTGCCGCGCACGACGCACATGGGGTATTCGATGGTGACGTTCGACAGCTATCAGATCGGCGAGGCTTCCACGCCGGGCCAGTATGATTTTTATGATTTCGTCAAGCTCTGCGGCATCGTTCGCGATCATGCGACGACGAATGGCCTGCCCTATTGGATGGCGGTCCAGACGTTTGCCAAGGGCGGCGCGTTCCGTATGCCGACGATAGCGGAGATTCGCGCCACGGCCTATTGCGCGCTCGCGGAAAATTCGAAGGGTATTCTTTTCTTCCTCTACAACTCGTGGTCGCAGGAGGAAAAATTGGAAGGCGTCGTGGATAAGGAACTCAACCCGCGACCCGTGTGGGACGAGATTGGGAAGTTCGCGGCGGAACTGCAACAACTTGGTCCGGTGTTCGCGACGCTGCGTCCCGCGCCAACATATATCGGCGCGAGCGGCGGCAACGTGCTGGTGCGCACGTTCGAGGGGCCTCGTCAATCGCGGTTTGTGTTGTTGGTGAACCTCGATGTCCTGAATTCCGTTGACTTCACCGGCATCATTGGCAACCCCGTCGCGATGTCCGTGCGCGATCTTCAGGATGTCCTTACCGGCAACGTAATCGTCGCAGAGCCTGTTCATGCAGAAGACGCGGCGCGCTTCACGCTGAGCATCGCTCCCGGCGACGGAAGACTGCTGCGTCTGTGATCGTAATTTGCCTGCATGGTTGACGCCCATGAAGACCGCGCCGTACCATAGCGTTCGGCAGCAGGAAGAATGGAGGATACAAGCGTGCGGAATGTATACATCGTATCGGCAGTTCGCACCGCCGTCGCAAAAGCGAACCGAGGCGCGCTGGCCCGGGTTCGACCAGATGACATGGCTGCGGAGACGTTGAAGGCGACCGTGGCGCGCGCGGGAATCACCCCTGCGGTGGTCGCCGATGTCGTGATGGGTTGCGCTTTTCCAGAATCGGCGCAGGGAATGAATGTCGCTCGCATCGCGGTCACGCGCGCCGGTTTTCCCGAAACTGTCAGTGCGATGACCGTGAACCGGTTCTGTTCTTCCGGGCTGGAAGCCATTGCCATCGCCGCGTCGAAGATCAGTGCGGGGCTTTTTGACATCGCGATAGCAGGCGGCGTGGAATCGATGAGCATGGTGCCCATGGGCGGGGCGCGTTTCGCGCCCAACCCAACGCTTGTGAGGGATTGCCCAGAAGCATACTTGGGAATGGGGCTGTGCGGCGATCGAGTGGCGCGGGATTTCCGGATTGCCCGCCATGAAATGGATGAGTGGGCGCTGGGCAGTCACCAACGCGCCATCGCGGCGATCGACGCGGGCAAGTTTCGCGGCGAGATTGTGCCGCTTGACGCGCCAACGCACGCCGGCGTCAAAACTTTCGACGTGGACGAGGGGCCGCGGCGCGACACCTCGTTGGAGTCCCTCGCGAAACTTAGGCCTGCGTTCACCATAACGCCGGGCGAAGGTTTTTGCACGGCGGGCAACTCGAGCCAGACAAGCGACGGCGCGGCAGCGATCTGCCTCATGAGCGAACAGGCCGTCAAAGATTACGGCGCGAAGCCGTTGGCGCGATTTGCGGGATATGCCGTGGCGGCGGGCTCTCCCATGCATCTTGGACCAGCGCAGTTGGAGGCCATTCCGCGCGCATGCGCTTTGGCGGGCATCAAGCTGAACGATGTCGCCCTTATCGAAAACAACGAGGCGTTCGCGTCGCAATGCCTTTTGGTCATACGCGAGTTGGGACTCGATCCGTCCAAGGTCAACGTCAACGGCGGCGCTATCGCCCTCGGCCATCCGCTGGGCTGCACCGGCGCGAAATTGTCCGTTCAAATCATCCACGAGCTGCGTCGGCGCGGCGAAAAACACGGCGTTGTCACCATGTGCATTGGGGGCGGCATGGGCGCGGCGGGCGTTTTCGAATCTTGTTGAAAGATGGACGCTTTGAC
>JAKJDA010000197.1 GCA_022706165.1 Candidatus Hydrogenedentota bacterium
TTGATAGGCGCTTTTGCGAACTTCGAGCCGCAGGTCCTGTCCGACGGCATCGCTCGTCTCCGTGGCGATTGGCCACGAAGCGGGGCTCGCAACGGCTTGGCCGTCGTCATCCGAAGCAGATTCGCGGTCCTCCGCAGCAACCGCCGGGCGCACACGATCCAACGCTGCCGCCGCGACCCAATCTTGGCGTTGCGCCCGCGAGGCATTCGCCTCGGATTCGATCGCGGGACGAAACGCCGCGGGGGCCTCCGACAACGACGCCATCCGCAGCCGTTCTGAAAATAGCGGCGCCGCCGGGTTGTCTGTTCGCGACGGTCTTTCCACAAGAGGCGCAATGTCCGTCACGGATGATCCTTGCGACAAGCCGGTGCGGTTTGCGGAAACGATGCCGTCCTTCGGCGTGACAGATGCGTCCGTTGCTCGATCCGTTTCGTTCGCGTCGCGTCGCGGCATGTTCCAAGCAGGCCATGACGTCAAGGATCCCATAAGCGGGTCTTGTTTGCCTGAAGCGGCCAAAGAGCGCGCCGCCGCTGGTTGGCTATCGGAGCCAAGCGCCATGCCCCCCGAAAGACGGAGGGGGCTTCCCATCGCCAGCAGCAACGCGGCAAGCAACAAAAGCGCCAACAACGCCAAAGCGGCCCACATCTGCCGTCTTCGGTCCCGCGCGCGATGCGCCGGATCAAACAGGAAGGCTCGGAATTCCTTCGACGAAAGCGCAACCGGCACCGTTTCCTCGAAATGCGAATCGGAAAGCCGGCCTAGCGCATTGGCCATGGCAAGTCGAATTTCGCCGCGCTCAAACTTCCGCGGTTTCGATTCCCTATCGGCCCGCAGGTAAACGCCCATCGCATATTCCCGATCGGCGCCCGCCGTGACATGAGAGACAACCCCTCGCACCAGGATCGGCATGCTGTCGCGCGCCTCATCTCGCGGGGCCAATTCCACGTCGATGAGCGTTCCGACCGGAAACGGCATGCGCGTGCAAATCCGGAGACCTTCGCGGGACAATTCAACCGCGATCCCTTCTCGCGGGACGCCCGCCAGCAAGCGAGCCGAAAACGACGCTCGTCGCGCTGTCGGCATACGGACCGATCGTCGGCGCTCGGGAAATGGAACGGGACGTTTCTCGCCATTGCCCAGCGTCACAATAGGCCCACCTCGTACTGCATGCCCCAAGCGTCTCCTCAATGTCCCGGTTGCGTGCGCGCCGTCGTTCGCATCCGATGCCGCGCCGCCTTCACGAATCTTATCCCCGACTTGATGCAGCAAAACACGCCGACCGCCCCCTCTATTATACCAAAGAAAAGCTGGGTGCACTTTTTGGGTGAAACGCGACAGAAAGCGCGCTTTTCGCATATCGCTGCGGATCGTTTCGGCTGCCGCCCCTATGATCCCTTGGAACGATAACGGAACGATGCTATGCTATTCGCATGGCGAATGGAATCGAGATACTCGATACGACGTTGCGGGATGGATCGTACGCCATTGATTTTCAGTTCACGGCGGACGATACAGCGGTTATCGCATCGGCGTTGGAATCGGCGGGCATTCGGCTCATCGAGGTGGCGCATGGGCTGGGTCTGGGCGCAATGCGCGCCGGGCATGAAGGCCAGGCGAGCAGCGATGAAGCATATTTGCGCGCGGCAGCGGCGGTATTGCGGACGGCGGCATTCGGCGCGTTCTTCATTCCCGGCATTGGCGCGGAAGACGATTTGCGGCTCGCGGCGGACTGCGGCATGGGGTTTGTGCGCGTGGGGACCAACATCACCGAAATCGCCGCCAGTCAGCCTTTCGTGGCGATCGCCAAGAAACTTGGCCTGACAGTCTGGTGCAACCTGATGAAGTCGTATGCGGTCGCTCCGGAACAATTCGGCGTGTGTGCGCGTCAGGCGGAAGATGCCGGCGCGGACGTTGTGTGTCTGGTGGACTCGGCGGGCTGCATGTTTCCGGAAGACATTCGCGCGTACGTCGAGGCGGCGCGGGCGGCCTGCGGGCTGCGGATAGGTTTTCACGGTCACGACAATCTGTCGCTGGCAATGGCCAACGCGATCGCGGCCCACGAGGCAGGCGTTGATTACGTGGACGCTTCCCTTCAAGGAATGGGGCGTTCGGAGGGCAACACGGTCACCGAGGCGCTCGTGGCGATTCTTCAAAAACGCGGTCTCGTGCCTGACATGGACGTGAACGGCTTGTTGGACATTTCGGAGGCGTATGTTCGTCCGATGTTGCGACGGCGCGGGCTATCGGGCCTGGGCGTGACATTTGGGCGCGCGAAATTCCATTCCTCCTTCTTGGGCCGGGTCTTGACGGCGGCGGCGCGGACAGGCGTCGATCCGCGCGATCTCATCCTGCGGCTGGGCGAACGCGACACCATCAACGCGCCAATAGAATTGGTCGAAGGTTTGGCCGAAGAACTTGCCCGCGAGGGGCCTCGTCCAAGCTTGCGGATTTCTCTTGGCGAAGCGTCCGCGTCTTCCGAGGAAACGTTCGAAGGGCTCGTTCGGGCGCGCGTGCGCGAACTCCGGGAAAAAGCGCGAAAATTCGCGATGACGAGCGTGCTCAATGTCGTGGTCACGCCGTTCGAGACGACCAGCGTGTCGCCGTCCGTCGAAACAGGATTCGGCTGCGCGTTTTCGAACATCATGCTTGCCGAACCGGAATGGTTGGAATCGGTTCTGCGCTGGGCGGAGGGCGTCGTCGACTACGTGCTGATTGATCCGGGGGATCGCCCCATCCCCGAAGGAACGTTGAAGAAGACGGCTCTCTTGGCGTATTGCGATAACGAAATGTGGATGCGCGCGGCGGCGCGTCATTTGGCCTTGTTGTTGGGCGGAAGTCTGCGCGGCAAACGGATTCTCGTTCGAGGCGTTCCCCGGTTGACGGCCCGTTTGCTGGCGTTGCTCGCGGAAGCAGGGGCGGAGGCGTCCGCGCCGGCGGGATTCGAACGCGTGGCCGAAGCGGCATCGTTCATCGGCTTCGCGATTGGCATTGCCGATCCGGAGGAAGTCCTGCCGGAGATGGACGCCGTGGCGTGCGTATCGCCGCGCAATCCGATCCTGGGACCGGACTGGGTGCGGCTCATGCGTCCGGGCGCGCTCCTCTACGACGGGGGCATCGGTTCGCTCACGCCGGAGGCCGTCATGGCCGCGGAAGAACGCGGGATTCAGGTGGTGCGCGTGGACATGCGGTCGACTCTCGCGGCGACCGCACTGGAACTCATCAACCTTCGGGGCATCGTGTTTGGGCGCATGGGCAGCGAAACGTGGGACGGCGTCCCTGTGGTTGCGGGAGGGCTGATTGGGCGTGCGGGGGACATCGTTGTTGACAGCGTCAAAGACCCCGCGAGGGTCATCGGCGTAGCCGACGGCAAGGGCGGCATCGTGCGTCCTTCCAACGACGATCCCAGCGTACAGACGGTTCGCCGGGTTATTGCCGAGAAACGCCTCCAGGCAAGTCAGCAAGTCGTGCGGGAGGAATCCTGACTAGGCATGCCGCGCAGACCGCGCCGCCGAAAGCGCAGGATTATTCGGGTTTTGTCTCGTCGATCCGTTCGCCGCGCTTAGGATGCCATTTCTTGCCGTCTTCGGTGACGGAGACCCACCGGTACCCGCCGGTCCAACGGCTGAGGGAGATGAGTTTTCCGCCCCGGCGCAAGTGGGGGATTCCATACCCGCCGGTTCCCGTGGCGCGCCCATAGACGAGTTCGACGCCGTTGACAACGCCCGAATAGTCGTTCACATGATCATGCCCGCAGAAACCGGCTTTCACGCCAAGGGCCTTTAGGAACGGCAGGGTCGAACCGTCCTCCTTCTCCAAACACACTTTCTCCGCCTTAAACCCCGTTGCCGCGCCCGAGGTCCAGACGTCATCGTATTGCTTCAGCGGGATGTGGTAGAAGGCCAGTCGGTGAACCGGTTGCCGATCTCTTTCGGCCAACGCCCGCAGCCACGCTTGCTGCTCGCTTCCGAGACCTTCGACCTTGGAATTCAGGCATACCAATTGCCACACCCGCTTGCCATCCTGGGTCATGACATCGATCACGTAGTTCCCGTCCGACGCGGCGCCCCGGTACAACGAATTCTTGGCTTCGGCGAAGGCCTTGTGCCCCACGGCAAAATCCGGCAGTTCGTCGTGATTGCCCCACACATATCCCCACGGCACGCCCAGGCTCTCAAACTGTTCGATGGCATAGCGCATGTACTGTTCGCCCATGCCGTCGCGGTTGTTGGGCCACAAATCGCCCGTCACCATCAACATGTCGGGTTGGGTTTGGGCGACGAGCTGCGTGAGGGTCTTGATAGTGGCGGCGTTCTCCGGGGCATGGCGCGGCGCTTTCCCGTTATAGAAATGGATATCCGTGACTTGCAGGATGCGGAACGCGCCTGCGCGGCGAAGCGTTATGCGCGCGCCATCCGTTTCCGAAGCCGCGATCGGAAGCTCGGCGCTTTCGGCGGCGCGAGCAAGCCGAGCGAAGGCGTATCCCCCCGTCGCCAACGCGCATCGGACCAGAAAGGCTCTCCGGGTCTCATCAGACGACGAATGCATAAAGCATCTCCTCCTCTCACCCAACGACAATGCCGAAAATAGCGTCATGGCGCGTACATTGTGGACATTCATCTGGCCTTTTTCAACGGATCGACTCGCGCCGCGCGTCTTCTTGAGCCTTCGACGGAGCCTTCCTTCTCTTTGAACCAAGCGGCCCTAAGAGTATAAGCTCCCCCCTCAGGATTGAGGCCGGATTGGCGCAATGCCTTGCCCCGAGGCAGAGCGCGTCGAAGGTTGATGCCTCGATCACCGTTGTGAAAACGGCGATACAAATCAGCGGCGGATGCAACCGTCCCGGAGATAAAGGAGAAATACGTCATGACGAAAGCGCGTCTGCGTCCGGTCCGAGTGGGCCTTTTGGGGTTGGGGCGTGCAGGCTTTGGAATGCACAGCGCCGAAATCATGGGCGCTTCCAAACAGTTTACGCTGAGCGCGGGATGTGACCCGTATGCGCCTTGGCGCAAACGGTTCGCCAAGACCTATTCCGGCTGCGCCGTCTATGCGCGCATGGAGGAGTTGTTCGCCGATCCCAATGTCGATCTGATCTCGATCGCCACCGTGTCGGCAGACCACTATGCGCACGCCATCGCCGCGCTCAAATCCGGGAAGGACGTTCTGCTTGAAAAGCCCATGACCGTGACGTATGCCGAGGCGAAGCGGCTAAAAACCGCCGCCGCCGCCGCGCAAGGACAGCTATTCATCCGCCAAAATCGCCGCTTTGAACTGGGGTTCCAGCATGTTCGCGAGATCATCGCGTCCGGAGTCTTGGGCGAGGTATACGACATTCGGCTGGCGCGCACCTCGTATCAGCGACGCGACGATTGGCAAACGCTCGAACGGTTCGGCGGCGGTCAGCTTCGCAATTGGGGCCCGCACCTCATCGATCACGCGCTCCAATTTCTCGGGGCGCCCCAACGGCCCATCAAATCGACCTGGTGTTCTCTCAAAAAAATCGTGGCCGCGGGCGATGCCGAGGATTATCTCAACGTCGCGCTGACAGGCGCGAGCGATTGCGTCGTCCACATCACCATTAGCGGCGGTTCGGCCTTGAACCTGCCCGTCTACTACGTGGCCGGAACCAGGGGCGCGCTGACTTGCGACGACGCGACCATCACGCTTCGGCACCTCGACCCGCGTCGCATTCCGCGCGCCCGCAAACCGATCGTCAAAACGCCGCGCCTCCATACTGCCACGCCCGAGGAACTGGCGTGGGTGGAAAAGACAATTCCCGTTGCGCCCAAAAAACCGCTTGATTTTTGGGATGAGCTCTACAAGGCCCTTCGCTTGGGCAAGGCTTTTCCGGTGACGCTCGACGAGGCGATCGGGGTCATGCGCATCATCTCGTTGCTCAAGC
>JAKJDA010000198.1 GCA_022706165.1 Candidatus Hydrogenedentota bacterium
TATCGGCAATACCGGTCGTAGCGGTCACGCCGATCCTGCCAGTCATCGTAATAATCGTGACGCGGCTTATCGTGACGCGGCTTCCGGCTGCGGAACACGATCCAGACCAAGAACGCCACCGCCAGCGCGGGAATCAGCGCCGGCGACGCCGCTACAACCAACGCGACCGTCACTTTGATAATCGCCGAGACAATGGCGAGAACCGCCGCAACCACCGCAAATAAAAGTCCAAAGAGGGCCGATCCCGTCACCAATAGAACCAGCCCTATCGTTGCGATCCAACACAGTGCGCGTATCATGCTCTCACCTCAATTCACGTGCGGAAACGTTTTGGGGGGTGCCGGGCGCACGGGGGGACGTACGCCCGGCCTGGGATGGAAGGGGATGTTCCATGCGATCGCTATTGGCCCCGCTTTTGTTTGAGCGCGGTCAATTCGCGTTCGAGTTCTTCGTCGCCTTCGAGCCTCGAAAATGCGTCGTGCAACGTCGGTTTGCGGCCGAAATTCACGAGTTCGGCGTCGGCCTCCATGCGCTCGATGCGATTTTCGAAGTGTTCGAACCGCAACAGGGCGTCGGAGGTATCGGCCTTGCGCAGGTCGGACTGCACGCGGCGACTACCTTGGGCGCGGACGTGCCGCTGCACCAGCACGCGCTGTTTCTCGCGCGCAGCGGTCAGCTTCTCCTCGAGTTGAAGAATGTCGCCTTGGTATTGCTCGACAATGCCGTCGCAATGGGCCAGTTCCTTGTCGAGCGCGTCCGCGCGGTCGCGGTGCCGGCGCCTTTCGAGCAAGGCCTCGCGGGCAAGGTCCTCGCGGCCTTTGTCCACGGCGATCTGGGCCTTTTTCTCCCATTCGATCGCCCGTTCGCGGACGGTCTCCGCTTCGCGCACGATCTTTTTCTTCGCCGCCATCGCCCCGGCGCACGACGCCTTGATTTCGACAAGCGTGTCTTCCATCTCGCGGATCATCAATTTGACCAGTTTTTCCGGATCCTCAGCCTTGTCGAGCATGGCGTTGATGTTCGAGCTGATGATGTCGCGCACACGTGTAAAGATGCCCATTGCCTACCTCCTGCCCGAAACGGGCCGTCTACTCCCGAAAGAGCGCCGCGCCTAGGGGAAATATGGACGCATCCGGCGAAGCCAGGATCGGCTACGAGAGCGCGGCCCCGGCAATCATCGCGCAGATTGCCGCACAAGCGCGGTGCGCGAGGGGCGTGACGAAGCCGGCCGCTTTGCCGCTCCCGCGTCCCTCTCGCTCCATCGCTTGGGGCGTCTCCGCTCGGCAAGGGTCTTCACTGCCCAAAAGCGTGAAGACGCCCGACTGATGCAACCCCTTGTGCAACAGGGTCGACATCGCCGTAACGGATTCCGGCTCGCTGTGGAGCACGCGCAACCCAACCCAGGTGCGGCCGGCTTCTTCAAAGGGGGCGACCCACGCCACCGCCGTCTTCAGCTCGACCACTTCGCCCAGGCCCATTTCGCGCACTTCCGCCAACAGCCGCTGCCCGGGATGCAGGGGATGTCCCGTCTCGACGCACAAACCGCCGCGACTGACGTTGCAGACGGTCACCTCGCACCGATCCAGCTTCTCGCCCGTCAAGACGATCGAGCCGATGAACGGCGTGCGAACGAAACGTCGCTTGTCCTGCAAACCCATAGTCCCCGAATTCATTTCCTAACTCCTTCTCCATGCCACTGGGCATGTATCCCTGCCTACGCAGGAGGCGTGCCAAGTCATCTCTTCAGCCATAAACCATTGCATATAATAGATTTATGCTCATTCTTCCAAAAAAGTTTCACAAACAATCTGGTTTTTTTCGCTCATATATGGCATAATAAGCCAACATACGAGGCGTAATTCACCATGAAACCCACGATCCCTTCCGACGAATTCATCCCCGATTCGCCAGGCGAACCCGCGCCTATCGACCCCCTAGGACAGGCCGAGGCATTTCTCGCCTTTCAGGAGCATTTGTCGCGCGCGGCCCGCGTCGATCGGCCCGTGCTCATCCTTGGTGAACGCGGCACCGGCAAGGAACTTGCCGCACGGCGTCTTCATTTTCTTTCAAAGCGTTGGCGCGAACCGCTGGTGGCGCTCAACTGCGCCGCCTTGGCCCCGTCGCTCATCGAGTCCGAACTGTTTGGCCACGAACGCGGGGCGTTTACCGGCGCGATCCAGCGCCGGACCGGGCGTTTCGAGTCCGCCGACAACGGCACCCTCTTTCTAGACGAAATCGGCAACATTCCCATCGAAACGCAGGAAAAAATCCTGCGATTCGTCGAATACGGCGGTTTCGAGCGCGTCGGCGGCACGGAGACCGTCCGCGCGGATGTCCGCATTGTCGGGGCCACCAACAGCGATCTCCTCGCGTTGGCGGCGGAAGGCCGTTTCATGCGGGACCTGCTCGACCGGCTGTCGTTCGAGGTTCTGTTCCTGCCGCCGCTGCGGGCTCGCGTCGACGATATTCTGTTGCTCGCGAACCATTTTGCGGCGCGGATGGCACACGAACTGGATTGGGCCGAGATGCCCGAGATCACCCCTGCCGCCGCGGCGTTGCTCGAATCCTATCCCTGGCCGGGCAACGTGCGGGAACTCAAGAACGTCGTGGAACGCGCCGTGTACAAATCCACCGACACCCTCATCACTTCCGACGAGATCATCTTCGACCCGTTCCAGTCGCCCTATGCGCCCCGGACGCCGCATGCAGATGCCGCCGCGCCGTTGGTTCCGTCCTCGATAGACGCGTCTGCCGACCGTTTCACGTCTTTTGAAGAGGCCGTGCGCGATTTTGAGGTTGCGTTGCTTGGCCGGGCGCTGCGTCGCGCGCAGCGCAACCAAAACAAAGCGGCCGCGCTGCTCGGACTCAGCTACCACCAGTTTCGGGGGCTTTACCGCAAACACCGCGACCGCTTGGACGTTTCCTGACGCGACTAGAGTCTCCAGAAATCGCGGTATTCGAGGGGTCTTGGCTGCAATCCCGATGTATCCGGCCGCATGACGACCGTAAAGGCGGAGCCTGGTTGTCCGCAGTTCATGAGGACGCCAAGCGCCGCATAGGCTGCGGGATCGAGCCATTCGCGCGACGCATCCATCGGCTCGCATTGCGCGTGCGGCGGGGCAAACGCCCATCGTTGCAGACGATCGAAAATCGTAGAGATCGACATAATCCGTATCCTTTCGTCAGGGCCGGGTTTGGGTTTGTTCCGCCACCGCAGGGCCCTTCGTTGTCTTTGGTTGGTCCCGCGACTCCGGGCCATTAACCACATCAGACGTTGTAACGCCGTCATTTATTCCACGGCGCAGGTTGTTGCCGCGGCCGGTCCAAAATACAAACGCGGAACCCTTCCCATCGGTCAGACGCTGCTGCCGCCGATATTCCGGTCCCGCGATGTATCCTGGCTTGGGCCAAGGCCCGCTATATTCGAATGAGGTCTCCTTCCATAGGACGCGGCGTTATGCGCACGATTCGCGCGTTCGGGAAATCTTCGCATCAATGCTTCATGCCCGCGAAAAGTTCCCGGCGCCGCGCCGTTACGCATCTTACAAAGCTGCATCGTAAACATTACGCGCCGCGCCAGGCTGCGTGCGGCGTCCGACAGAGGCCGGCGCCCGCCGGGTGCGTCACGGCATGGGAAGTTGGCTTTTGACGCAAGTCGGCAGGTTGCAGTCGCGAGAAGTATTTTGGTAGAATGCTTGTCGCTTTTCCGCTGCGAGAGCGGGAACGCGTCTGGGAATGCGCGGCGCCTGGGCGATACGGCCTTGCCGCGGCTACGAATAGGGAGGGGCGCCGCCGGCGCGCTTCGGGGAAATGTCACGTGGAACGCACGTTTGTGATGATCAAGCCGGATGCGGTGGGTCGTCGGCTTGTGGGCGAGATCATCGGCCGGTATGAAGCCAAAGGGCTTCGACTCGCGGCCATGAAGATGCAGGTGGTGTCGCGGGATCTGGCGGCGAAGCATTACGCCGAGCATGAAGGCAAGCCCTTCTATCCTGGGTTGATGGATTTCATCACGGCTGGCCCGACCATCCAAATGGTGTGGCAGGGGCCCAAGGCTGTTGAGATCGTGCGCAAGATCAACGGCGCGACGAATTGTCAGGCGGCGGACATCGGCACGATTCGGGGCGATTTCGGGTTGAACACCCGGAACAATTTGGTGCATGGATCGGATTCGCCCGAGACGGCCGAACGCGAGATAGCGATTTATTTTGGCCCGGATGAGTGCTGCGAATACGATATGCCCGACGCGCAGTGGCTGCAAGCCTGAGGCGCGGCATCGCGGGAGCGCATAGACGGCCCCATGACGGGAGCTGATGGCGGATAGGGATTGGGGCCCTGCGGGGCCTCGCATGAACCGAAAAGGAGACGTGTGCATGGCCGGTGGACGCAAAGTGCGGCGAGCCAAGATCGCGAAACACAAGAGGAAGAAGAGGCGTCGCGCGAATCGCCATAAGAACAAGTGATGGGCGCGCCCACCTGTATCCTGTTTCCGTGATGTAAAACCGAATCGGCCCCATGCCTCGGGGCCGATTCCATTGTTGTGGGGGCGGCGCGCCCTCACGATCAGGGAAAGGGCACTTGTGTATGGCCGACGAAGAGAAAAAGATATTCATCGACGAAGGCTGGAAGGCGCAAGTCGAGCGGGAGCGCGAAGAGGCGCGTCTGGCGGCGGAGCAAGCGCCCGCAGAGGACGAGGGAGATGACGAGGCCGGCGAGGCCCCGACGTTGTTCCAGGGGCTTGTCCAGACCTTGGCGGCGCAGGCGCTGTTTGCCTTGGGCGCGATGGGCCCGCAAGACGGCAAACAAGTCTATGTCGATCTCGTGGAGAGCAAGCATTGCATCGATACGGTGCAAATGCTCCGGGAGAAAACGGAAGGGAATCTTTCGCCCGAAGAGTCTGGGCAACTCGCCGAAATACTGGCCGAACTTCAGCGCGTGTACGTGGTCCGGGCGCAACAGGTCCAAGAAGCCGCTCTGCGCCAGGGCATGCCCAACGCGTCCAAGCCGCCTCGCGCATAAGGCAAGCGAGACATGCGCTTGGACGATTCGAATATGAAGGAGCGCGATAGAAAATGCCTGCTTATGTGATCGTCGGCATGCAATGGGGCGACGAGGGCAAGGGCAAGATCGTCGATTATTTGACCCGCCAGGCCAGCATGGTCGTCCGTCATCAAGGCGGCAACAATGCAGGCCATACCCTTGTGGTCAACGGCAAACAGACGATCCTCCATCTCGTGCCCAGCGGAATTCTGCATGACGAGACCGTCTGCGTCATTGGCAACGGCACGGTGCTGGACCCCGGCGTGTTGCTTGCGGAGATTGACGGCATTGAAGCGGCGGGGCATTCGTGTGCGGGGCGGCTGTTTCTTTCGCCGTCGGCCCACGTCATCATGCCGTATCACAAGTTGCTGGACAAGGCCCAGGAAACGTTTCGAGGCAAGGACAAGATCGGCACGACGGGCCGGGGCATCGGTCCGGCGTATGCGGACAAGGCGGACCGTTTCGGCATTCGCATGGGCGATCTCGTGAATCCGGCGTTGTTCGGCGACAAATTGGCCGCCGTGCTCGAATACAAAAACAAAATCCTTCGCGATTGTTTCGGCGAGTCGCCGCTCGCGTTCGACGCGGTATGGGCCGAGTGCAGCGCCTATGCCGAACGGCTTCGTCCGTACGTGGCGGACACGGTGGCGATGGTCCATCGCGCGCTTGCGAAGAAGGAACGCGTGGTATTCGAGGGCGCCCAGGGCAGCATGCTCGATCTGGACCATGGCACATTCCCGTATGTGACCAGTTCGACAACGTTGGCGGGCGGCGTGTGCGCGGGCGCGGGCATCGGCCCGAAGGACATCACCGGCGTCATCGGCATTG
>JAKJDA010000199.1 GCA_022706165.1 Candidatus Hydrogenedentota bacterium
CACCGGTCTGTAACGTTCCCCGAAACTGGCCCATTCGGAAACCGCCGCGACGCCCAACGGCTGTCGGGATGATTCGCAACGCATACGCGGATTTGGATGCACATGATCACTCGTTCTGATACGGCGCCCGTGCGGCTTGATGACGTGTTGCCGCGCGTCGAACGCCCTTCCCGATACCTCGGCACGGAAGTCAATTCCGTGCATAAAGACGCGGCGCGGATAGACCTGCGCATCGCTCTCGCATTTCCCGATCTCTACGACATGGGTCTAGGCAACCTCGGCCTGCTGATCCTCTACGGCATTCTCAACGACCAGCCCTGGTGCTGGGCCGAGCGCGCGTACGCTCCGGCGCCGGACATGGAAGCGGCCTTGCGCGAACGCGGGCTTCCCTTGTTCACGAATGAGTCGAAGACGCCGCTGGGCGCGCTTGACGCCATCGGATTCACCCTGCAAAGCGAACTCACGTACACAAGCGTCCTGAACATGCTCGATCTTGCGAAAATCCCGTTGCGCAGCGCGGACCGGACCGATGCCCATCCGATCGTTTTCGCCGGAGGACCGACCGCCTTCAACCCTGAGCCGATGGCGCCGTTCATCGATTTTTTCGTGATTGGCGACGGCGAAGAGGCCGTGCTGGAAATCGCTGAAGTCCTGCGCGCACAAAAAGGAAAGCCTCGCGCGGAAACGCTTTCGATCCTCGCGCGCCTCGAGGGCCTTTACGCGCCTGCGGCGTATCCTTTCGAAACATTGCCGGACGGACGTATCGTGCCGGCTTTGGACGCCCCGAAAATCGTGCGGCGCACGGTGAACGATCTCGAGGCCGCCCGATTCCCCATCGACTACATCGTGCCGTTCACGAAGCTCATTCACGACCGCGTCGGCCTTGAAGTGATGCGCGGCTGCACGCACGGCTGCCGCTTCTGCCAGGCCGGAATGACTTCACGCCCTGTGCGCGAACGCGGCGCGGAACAGGCGAACGACCTGTTGCGCACCGCCCTGGACCGCACCGGGTGCGAAGAGGCCTCGCTCGTCTCGTTGTCCACGTGCGACCATTCGCAAGCGCGCGCGCTCGCCCTCCACGCCGCCCATATCGCGCGCGAAAACGATGCCGCCGTGTCGTTGCCGTCGCTGCGGCTCGCCCCCTTCGCCGTCGATCTCGCGGACGCGATCTCGGGCCTCCGGCGCAGCGGACTGACCTTTGCGCCCGAAGCCGCAACCGCGCGCCTGCGTGCGGTCATCAACAAGTGGATTCCCGACGAGGACCTGTTGCGCACCGCCGCAGAAGCCTTTCGTCGCGGCTGGGGCCACGTGAAGTGCTACTTCATGATTGGCCTCCCCACGGAACGCGACGAGGACATCGACGCCATCGTCGATCTCTGCAAGCGCACACTGGCCGTTGGGCGTTCGATTTCCCGGCGCGCGCAGATCAACACCGGCATCTCGACGTTTGTGCCCAAACCCTTCACGCCGTTTCAGTGGGCCGAACAAATTTCGATCGACGAGGCGCGCAGACGTCAAGCGATTCTGGAGAAAGGATTCGCCCGATGCGGCGGCATTAAGTTCGGACGTCACGATCCGCGCAGCACCTTCGTCGAAGGCCTCTTGTCGCGCGCGGACCGCCGGGTCGCCGACGTCATCGAAGCCGCATGGCGCCGCGGCGCACGGCTGGACCCGTCGGACGAATACCTGCGGTTCGATGCGTGGATCGCCGCGATCGAAGACGCCGCCTACCCGGCCGAGGAGTCATTTCGCGCGCGCACAGTGGGCGAACGCCTTCCGTGGGACCACATCGATTCGCTTGTATCGCGCGCATGGCTGGAGCTGGAGTGGAAGCGCGCACAGGAATTGGAGCACGCGCCGGATTGCCGCCACGGCGAGTGCCGCGCATGCGGCGTGTCGCAACGTTTGCCGGAACTATGCCAGTGAATGGCGCAGCGTTCCCATGAAGGAAGCATCGTGGACGCGGCGATTGCGTTGCACGCGCTTCCCGAGCCCTCAGAACCGCCGGCGACGCAGCGGCTGCGTTTCCAAATCGGCCGCATCGGCGAATCCCGCTTCCTGTCGCACCTTGAATGGATGAGCGCCTGGATACGGACCTTGCGCCGCGCAAAAGCGCCCCTGTCCTATTCGCAAGGCTTCCATGCCCACCCGAAAATCACCTTCGCTACGGCGGCTCCGGTCGGCGAGGAGTCGCTGTGCGATTACATGGACGTTCTGCTGCGCGAACGCGTCGACGCCGAGGCATTGAAGCAACGGATCATTGCCGTCGCGCCGCCGGATTTCCGGGTTTTCAGCGTGACCGAAGCGCCGCTGAACGCGCCCGCGTTGATGTCCCAGCTTGCCGGATTTCTTTACGACATCCACGCTCCTGGAGATGCCGCGACCGTTCAAGAGCGTGCTGCGGCGATCATGGCGTCGACTTCGATCTTCGTCGAACGCGCCGCAAAGGAGAAAGGGAAGCCTCCGCGCGCGATCGACGTCCGCCCGAACATTGCCCGCCTCGACGTCCGAATGGAGGCGAGCGGACGCATCTCCCTCGGGGCCGAACTCCGCGTGATCGAAGGACGCGGCATTCGCATGCGCGAACTGCTCGAATTGCTTGGACTCGACCCGGTGACCGCGCGTTTCCTCAAGCGGACGACGTTTCTGTCGTCATAAGCCCACGCCTCCTCACAACATCGCCCATCCCTCTTGCTAGGTGTCTGTGTTTAGGGTAGACTACCGCTAGAGTCTCGGAAACGGAAGCCCGGATTTTTCACAAGCGCATTACCCCAGAGACCCAAAGCCCCGGCTACGGTCTTCCAGATGAAAAAGACGCATTGTCTCGAAGGGCACGTTCGCGAAACGCTTCACGCAGCAACGCCATGCGCTTGGGAAAGGCATCCTCACGGCGCGTTGCCGGCGACGCCGTAAGCGACGCGACTAGAGGAGGTTGCGGCTCTGCATGAATGTTCTTAAGGCAGCGTGCGTTTTTGCCTTGTTGGCGGCATCTTCGCTCTCGCAGGGCCAGGAAAACTGGACGACCTCCCCTTTCCTTCCCGCAGACAACCTGCCGTTCGAGGATGTCCGCTCCATCCTGGAAACGCCCGATGGGGCTCTATGGTTCACCTCGTGGGGGCGCGGCGTGGCGCGTCTCAAAGAGAGCGAATGGCGTGTTTTCACGACCGATGACGGCATGCCGTCGAACTTCACGCGGGGCCTTGCGCCCGGCGCGGACAACGACGTGTGGGCCGCCACCCAAGGGGGCATTGCCTACATCGACGGCGCCGGTCATGTGACGGCTTTCACGGCGTCACAGTCGCCGCTGCTGCAAGATCCACGCATGATAACCGCCTATCGCCTGAAAACGGGGACGATTCTGTTCGGCTGCGAGAGCGGCCGAATCATCGCGTACGACGATTCCCGCGGGGGAACGCCCGCAACAAAGCCGATGGATTCGGCGCGATGGTCGGTTTTCCGCGAGTCTCCCGAAACGAGAGAAAATCCCGTGTGGGCAATCCTCGAGGCCAGGGACGGCGCCATCTGGGTCGCCCATGGCATTGACGGCATTGCCCGGCATGCAGGCGGGGAATGGACCTATTTTCCTCCGAAGGAACGCTATCCTTTCGTGCAAGCCAAATCACTTTGGCAAGCGCCGGATGGCCGTCTGTGGGCGGCAGGCAGCGATGCCCCCACCTTTTTCGACGGGACCGAGTGGCGCCCGGATCCAACCTATCCCGGCACGCCTCATATGACCGACGCGGTGTTCGTCGGGGGAACGCCCGACGGTCGCATCATCGCGGGCACGTTCCGGTCTGGATTATGCCTGCGCGGCGAAAACGGGTGGCGCAGTATCCATTTCCGCGCCGTGCTGGGAACGCCCCTTGTGCGGACGATTTTCTTTGACAGCCGGGGGAGGGGATGGATCGGCACCAAGGAGGGAATTGTCCGCTTCGGCCCTCCGGCATGGGAGAACTTGACGCATACGCGCGGGATGGTGATCCGGGAAGGCCATGCCTTCTATGCCAGTCCGGAACAGCCCCCCCTCGCCGTGAATGGCCACGGCGAGTTTGTCCAGTTCGACAACGGACGCTGGAACGTTCTGGCATCTTTTCCGGAAAAGGGCAACGTGGCCAACATGACAGCCCCTCGCGACGGAGCGATCTGGATTCTGCTGGATTCGACGGTGCGCCAGTTTTCCCTCACGGAACAACGCGTGCTGCAGTCGCTGCCCGCGCCATCGGAAACGATGCCCCGAAACCTTTTTCAAGCCTCGGACGGGACCCTGTACGTATACGGACAAAAAGGCGTTCGCAAACTCTCCGACGGGGCATGGACGCCGTGCCTGCCCGCCGGCGAACCCGACAACCGATCCATCCGATCCATGGCCGAAATGCGGGACGGATCGTTGCTGGTGTGTTCCGGATTGGATCTGGGCGTGGACATCCGCGTATGGAAAGACGGCGCGAGCGCTTCCTTGCTGGAACAAGACGAATACACGCCTGAAAATTATCTGGCGTTCGCCTGTCTGGCCCGCGACGGCCGCGTTTGGGCGGGCACGCTGGGTTCGGGCATCGTAGTCATCGACCAGCATACCCGCGTCGATTATCGCATCGAGCAGGGCGTTCAGAGCAACCGCATCGTCTGCATGCGCGAGTCTGTAGACGGCTCGATATGGCTTGGAGCCGAAAACTCGAGCATATCGCGCTTTCTGGACGGCCGCTGGACGAATTTCTCGCACAACGACGGCCTGCCGAACGACATTGCGGCGCATATCTACGAACACCCCGCAGGGGTTATGTGGGTGGCCACGCGCAACTACGGCGTCTATCGCCACATTCCCGATCGCGAACCGCCCCGCACGATCATGGCCGCCTACCCGGAAAGCGTTCCCTTTCGCGGCGCTGGGGTCTTCTCGTTCTCGGGATACGATGCTTGGAGCGAAACCCATTCCGACGAGCTGGATTTCTCCTGGCGAATCGTCCGCCCCCGGAACGGTTCCGAAGTCGTTCCGTGGTCCAGCTTTTCGCGGGCCACGACCGTGGCGACGCCGCGCCTGCCTGCCGGGATGTATGAGTTCGAGGTGCGGGCTTCGGACAAAGACCGAAATATCGATCCCGATGCCGCCCGCGCCCCCTTCGAAGTGCACGCGCCGCTCTTCTTGAAACCTGGATTCTATATTCCCTTCGCAGTCTTGGTCGTCTTGGCGTTGGGTCTTATCGCGACGTTGTACGTGAAAGCCCAGGCGCTTCGCCGGAGCCAGGTCGAGGTGTCCCGTCTTGCCCATGCGGTGGAGCAAGCCGCCGAAATCATCGTCGTGACAGACCCCCAAGGCGTTATCCAATACGCAAACCCGGCGTTCGAACAAGCCACCGGGCACGCATGCGCGGATGTTATCGGCCACACGCCGCGCGTGCTCAAAAGCGGACGGCACAGCCAGGAATTTTACCGGCAGTTGTGGGAGACGATCTCGCGCGGAGAAACCTGGACGGGACGTTTCACGAACAAAAAGAAAGGCGGGACTTTTTACGAAGAAGACGCTTCCATCTCGCCGGTGCGCGACGCCGCCGGACGAATCATCAACTACGTGGCGGTAAAGCGCGACATCACCGAGCAGGTCAAGCTCGAAAGCCAGCTTCGTCAAGCGCAGCGGATGGAGGCGGTGGGGCAATTGGCGGGCGGCGTCGCGCATGATTTCAACAACTTGCTCCAGGCGATCCAGGGATACACTCAGTTGGCCATGGAAGGACTCGGGGAGGAGCACGAACACTACGGCGATTTGCGCGAAGTGATGCGCGCCGCGGAGCAAGCCGCCACGCTGACCC
>JAKJDA010000019.1:0-12622 GCA_022706165.1 Candidatus Hydrogenedentota bacterium
GGGGGCGTCTGACGCGTTGGGCAGGCGCGCCTCGCTATCGTTGATGGCGATCGCTTCTCGCAATTTAGCGGCGCTGGGCGAGGGGTCAATCGTTTCGGAAGCTGCGATCGAATCCGCCGGGACAGGAAGTTCCTCTTCGCCTTGGGAAACAGCCAAAGGGGTGATCTCGATGGGCGGAGGCGCGGTGGACAGGAAAGGGTCCGCGGGGCGGTCGTTGCTCGCTGGCGGCAAGGGAGCTTCCGGGGGAACGGCTGCGGCGCCCAGGGAAAGAGGAGCCGCCAGGAAAAGAAGCGCTGCAAAAGCCATGGATCTATGCTTCTTCTTCATCTTCCTCCATTTTCTCGGCGGCGCCGATGATTTCGCCGATGCGAACGTGAAGCGAATCGCCGATCACCACCACCTCGCCCCGCGCCAGTGGCAGATCGTTGAGGTAGATGTCCGTCATTTCGCCGGCGAGTTTGTCGAGCGGCACGACAGAACCGATCTTCAAATCGAGGATATCGCGGACGAGCATGGAGGTATGGCCAAGGGATGCAGTAATGCCGAGACGCACTTTGCTCATGTCCTCAAGGACAAGGTGATCGGCCGGGGCGGCGCCTGTCCCGAGTTGCATCTCCGGGAATTCGTGGTTGACGGGCTCTGGAGGATTGGGGGCGGCCATGGGTCACTCGTGCACCGCAAAGCGGATGTGCAGCACCGAAAGGATTCGTTTTTCGGGGCCGGGCTTGTGGATCAGTTGGCGCAGCTTTTCATTGGACATTTCGAGGATCTGTTTTTGGATGCTTTTTTTCACCATGGGATCGTTCAGCTCTTCACGGGATCGGTAGCTGTGCAGGGTCGTGATGATGTCTTCGAAAATCGGCTTGTTCTTGTTGACGAGTTCCGCCGTCTCCGGATCGGAAACCAAAAAGGACACCTGGTACATGAGCAGAAGCGCGGGCATGCTCGGTTCGGGCATGAGAACATTGGCGAAGCCGTCGTCGAAGGTCACCGTGACGGCGGTAGGCGGAATCTTCTCGTTCTCGCCTTTTCCCTTGTCGCCGCGGGCGGAATCTCCGGCTTCTTCCGCGGCGTTCTTTTCCCCTTTGGCGTGCTTGCCGTCCAAGGCGGGATAGAAGATGAACCAGAAGATGAGGAATGCGCCCGTCATGGCGATGACCATGACCACCACCGCCGTGATGAGGGTTTTGAGGAACGAGTCTGTCCTCGCGGGAGTGGCATCCTTCTTGTCGAGTTCTTTGCCTTTATCCTTCCCCTTTGTCTTGTCGTCCGCCATAATATCCTTTCCCCCGGCTCAGGGCCCTTCGGCGGTTATCGTTGCCGGCTGTTCCATTGTACCCGCTTGCCCCCGTATGGTTTCCACTTCGCGGTTGGACAATCTGCCGCTGATGTATATTTCCACGCGACGGTTCGCCTGGCGCCCCTCATCGGTCTCGTTGGTGGCGACGGGCTTGTTGGGACCATACGCGACAACTTCCAGCTGTGTCAATGGGACGTCCGCGCGTTCGCTGAGAAAACGGCAAACCCCCATCGCCCGCGCAAAGCTCAGATCGTAATTATCCCGGTAGATGGGGCTGTTCTTCAATGGACGGTTGTCCGTGTGTCCCGCCACCTGAATGTCCGCCTGCGGCAGTCCCGCCAACAGTTCCCCCACAGCACGCAGCGCATCAAAGGCGTCCGGACGCAATGCGGCGCTGGCCGAATCGAAGAGGGCCCGGCTGGGCAGCGCAATGCGCAGGCCGCCTTGTTCATCGAGATCGATCCGGACGTCCTCGGCCTTGCCGAGGATTTGCAGCCGTTGACGAAGTTGTCGCGCGGCGCGTTCCACTGTGTTGCCGTCCAACGGCGCTTGGGCTCCGTTGGGAGACGCGCCGGACGGAGAGGACTCTCGGAAAAGCGCGCCGGTTCCCAGGGCTTCCTGTACGGACTTCAAGGCGTCGCGAGCCTTTTGCAAGTCAATCGCCGAAAACGCCACCAGCAAAATGAAAAAGGCCAGCAACAGACTCATCATGTCGGCATAGGTGACAATCCATGGCGGGGCGGAAGGCTCCTTGATGCGGGGATGTGGTCTATTGACGAGGCGCGCCATATCCCAATCCCGTGGCGACGCGCCGGCGTATGGAAGGCGCGACAAAGGCCTTTAGTTTCTCCTCGACCAGCCGGGGGCTCTCGCCGGCGCGGATTGAAAGGATTCCTTCGATGATGATTTCGCGCGCCAGCAGTTCGTTGGCCGTGCGCACCCGCAATTTGCCTGCGGCGGGCAGAAAAACCACGTTGGCCAACATCATCCCGTAAAAAGTCGTGATGAGGGCCGTGGCCATGCCGCGACCGATCTGGGACGGGTCGTTGAGCGATGTGAGCATTTCGATGAGGCCGATGAGGGTGCCGATCATCCCGAACGCTGGCGCGAAAGTCCCCATCGCATACAAGATGGCCTGACCGGAAGCGTGGCGATCCTCCATAAATGTAAGTTCGGTGCTGAGAATGTCCTTGATGAGATCGGGCGGCGCGCCGTCAATCGCAAGCGCAATTCCCTTTTGCAGAAAATCGTCGTCCGGCTGGCGGGCGTGTCCTTCGAGCGCCAAAACGCCTTCTCGCCGCGAAATGGCCGCATACCGCACCAGGCGTTCGATGAGCATTTCGGGGTCGGGGATGGAAGTGATAAAAGCGTTTCTCACCGTGCCGAACACGCCCAGGATATCGCGGAGTGGATAGTTGATCAGCGTGGAGGCCGTTGTGCCGCCCAGGACGATGACCATCGAAGACAGGTCTACAAACATGAGCGGGCTTCCGCCCGCGACGATCGCCGCGATCACCAGCCCGAAACCGGCCAGCAATCCTATGAAGGTGGCAATATCCATTGATCCAATCCTGCATGGCAAAGAGGCGAGAACAGAGCGCCCCGGAAAGATGCCGCCCTATACTAGCAACACCCGCCGAAGAGCACAACCGGCTTGGCTTGGCAGGGCAATCGCATTAAAAAGCCGAGCGGGTATTGAAAAAGAATGTATTGGTCACCGCCTAGAAACGATCAAAGGGCCATACGTACGGGGCGCGTTTGGGAAAAATCGCCGCCAGCAGGGCGCGGGCAGAGGGAGGGACGATGCAACGTCGGGTATCGAGAACGTTTTCCACGTATGCGTGTCCCGATATGAGCTGCATCAATTCTCTTTCCGTGAGGCTCACTTTGCCGCTCCCGGCCCGGAACGTCACATCAATGGCGCCGCGATTGGTTCGCACGCAACAAAATCGGCCGCCGACAGCAAGCGTAACTTCGGTTCGCTCGTCGCGCGCCGGGCTGTAGGCGACGCGTCTCTCCCATTCCGGCACGAGATGCTCCAGGGTCTCGGCGAGGTTGACGATTGCCATCATCCCGGCGTCTTTGCGGCCCATGTGGGCTTCGTGACGGGTGTCGAATTGGCTCAGGTAGCGCGCCAGCGGGTGAAACGGCGGCGCGCAAAACCGGATCGATGCCAGCGAAGCGTCCGCGGCAATGCGCGCCCCATGTCAAACCCGGAAACGGCCGATTCCAAAACCGTCAGGCTGTTTCCGTCGCGGCATGCCATGAAATAGGCGACTGCGCGTCCCTGGTCGTCCAGCAACACGTGGATGTCGGAACGGCACTCCCACTTACAGGCGAAATGTCCGGCCACGCGCACGACGCTGCACGAGGCCTCCGCTTCGCCCGCATTGTGAAGCCGGAGCAGGGCGGGAATGTCGCCCGGGCGAGCGGGCCGCGTCTTGTACGGGACCTCGAAGGTCAGCGCTTCTAGGGTGTCCATGACAATCGCGTAGTCGCCCAACGCGGCGGCGAATCCACATCGTTCATGCAACCCCGGCACATGGAACAACATCGCGACGTGATACTGGCGCATGCGCATATATGCCATGGCGTCGTCCAACAGTCGCCCCGCCATTCCCTTTTTCCGGGTGTGATCGGCTGTCGCCACCCAGCAAATTTTGCCTGCCTTCAACCGCGTCTCGCCGATCCGGATCGTGTCGGTGACCAGACGAAGCGCGCCTAGGACTTCCTTTTGGCGCACGGCAATGCGCGTGTGCTCGCTCTCGAACCCGGGGTAGCACGAAGCGGACGTCTCCAGCCAGCCATGCAGCCGTTTCCAGTCCGGCGCATGGCCGTTCGGAAGGGATGCGGCGAAAAGGCCGCTCACCACGCGCAATTCATCGCGTGACGCTATGGCGCGAATCGAAAATTTCATGGCATGCGCCCGTGGGGGACTATTAGGGGAATTGTACCATGTCACACGGAGGAGGCGCGCGGCCGAAACGGCGTTATTCGTGGCGGAGGGCCTCGACGGGGTCCATATCGGCGGCGCGCATGGCGGGGTAGAGACCGAACACCACGCCGATGATCGCCGAAATGCCAAAGGCCAGTATTGGAGACCAGAGGGTGACGATGGTTTTCATGTGGGCGAAATGCGTGATGATCAGCGGCACCGACAGGCCCAAGGCCACGCCGATGATGCCGCCCGTCGCGGACAGCAGCACGGTTTCGATCAAAAACTGCAGCACGATATCGCCGCGCTTCGCGCCCAACGCGCGGCGGATGCCGATCTCGCGCGTGCGCTCGGTCACGCTGACCAGCATGATGTTCATGATGCCGATGCCGCCGACCAGCAGCGAAATCGCGGCGATGGCGCCGAGGACGATGTTGAACATGCGCTTGGTGCGCTCGGCCTGCCGCAGCAGTTCCAAGGGGGCCATCACCGAATAGTCCTTTTTCTTGTGGTACCGCCCCAGCAAGTCCTCGATGATGCGGGCCGTGGGCACGACGGCGTCGAGACTGTCCACCTTGACCGTCAATTCGCTCAACTGGATTCGTTCGATGCTGCGGCTGCCGCTGGATCGTTTGACCTGCACTTCGCCGTAGCGCGCCTTGGAAGTGCTCAGCGGAATGTACACCTGGTATTGGGCTGCGCCGGGGCTGGTCCCGGGCGCGGCGACGTTTGCCGCAGTGGAAGCCCCCTTGTCGCCGCCGTCGTTGGCGGCTCCTCCCATTGCCGCGGTCGAGGAAGTCGGGGAGCCTCCGTCCGCCATGGTTCCGATGACGGTGAAGAGCCCGTCGCCGATGCGCACGCTCTTGCCAAGGGGATCGTCGATCGGGAACAACTGTTCCGCCACGCCCGCCCCCAGCACACAGACGTTGGCGTTGCTGCTGAATTCGAAGTCCGTAAAAAAACGGCCTGCGGCGACGCGGCTGCTGGTCATCTGGGGATGCCAGGGAACGGTGCCCATCACGTCGCAGTCAACGCGTCGCCCCAGGTTCCAAACGTCGCGGCGCATGGCGCGCGAGGGCACCACGATCTCCACGGCCGGCAGGGTCATGCGGATGCGGTCCAGGTCGTCGTAGGTGATGCCGTATTCGATAGCCCAACTGCGGTCGGCGGTGCTGCTTTGATTTTCGGGTGGCTTGACGCTGCGCACGATGATGTTTTGGCTGCCCAGACGGCGTATCTGCTCCTGGGCTTCAAAGCTAAGCCCTTCGCCGATGGCGAGCATGGCGATGACCGAGCATACGCCGAACACGATGCCCAGCACGGTCAACAAGGATCGGAGGCGGTGACTCCAGACGCTCTTGATGCCGAGGCGGACCGTCCGCTTGAGCCGGGTGTAGCTGTACAGGCCCGTATTGTGGCGCGGCAAGGATTTAGAGGCGAATGTCATGTTCCACCTGTCCATCGCGAAGGTGGAGGCTCCGCTTGGAGCGCTCGGCGACTTCGTCGGAGTGGGTCACCATGATCAGGGTTTTGCCTTGCCGGTGTAGATCGTCGAACACGTCGAGAATATCGCGGCCCGACGTGGAATCCAGGTTTCCCGTCGGCTCATCGGCCAACAGAATCAGCGGGTCGTTGGCCAATGCGCGCGCGATGGCCACGCGCTGCTGCTGCCCGCCCGACAACTCGAAGGGTTTGTGGAACATGCGTTCCGTAAGCCCCACCCGATCCGCCAGCGCCGTGGCCGTGGCGCGCGCGTCTTCCTCGGGCACGCCCTGATAGTACATCGGCACTTCGATGTTTTCGATTACCGTGAGCTGTTGAATGAGATTGTAGGACTGAAAGATAAAGCCGATCCGGGCGCCGCGAATCGCTGAGAGGGAGTCGTCGTCCAGCAGCGAAACGTCTTCTGCCCCCAACAGGTAACGTCCGCTGGTCGGTCGGTCAAGGCATCCAAGCAAGTTGAGCAGCGTGGACTTGCCGCATCCGGACGGTCCCATGATGGTCACGTATTCGCCGGCATGAAAGTCGATGCTGATGCCACGCAGGGCCTCCACCAGGACGGCGCCCATTTGGTAGGTCTTGCGGACATCGTCCACGCGAGCTATGAGGGTTTCGGCCACGGAGAAGACCTCCCTACTCGCCTTTTTTCGACGTTTCTGCAGGGGGAGAAGGCTTGTCCTTCGTGGCCCCATTCTCGCCATCGCCCGCTTCGCGCGTTTTCGTCCGGGCGTTTTCGGTTTTCCTCTCCGTATCGCCGCCTTTTGCTTCTTTCGCGTCCTTTGCGTCGAGGTCTTTTCGGGACTTGCCCTCTTCCTCCATGGGAGCGCGCAAGAGAACGCGTTCCCCGTCTTTCAGGCCCTCTTTGATCTGAATGAACTGGTTGTTGAAATCGCCGACTTTCACGACGCGGCGTTCGGTCGTTCCGAGCGCGCTGACCACGTTGACGGCGCGTTCCTCACCGGTCGGCGTCACCGCTTGGATCGGGACATACACTACATCGTCCAGTTCGGCGATTTTCACGGTGACTTCGCCGCTCATGCCGGGCTTGAGCCAGTCGTGCGTCCCGTCGATCGTCACTTTCACGAGGTACAACTTTACGTCGGGGTTCATCCAGCGTTGACTAGAGTCCGGCAGCACGCCGACGCGATGCACCACGCCTGTCAACGGCGTGTCGGGGAAAGCGTCTATCCGAATGGCGGCCTTTTGCCCTTTGGCCACTTTTTTGATCGCCGATTCGTGGACTTTGATCTCGATCGCCATTTGGGTCATGTCGGGGATGGTGATGATCGATTGCCCTTGATAGACCTTGGCGCCTTCCTTGATTTCCTCGCCGCCGCGCCACGGCTGATCGTTGCCTGCGTACACGACCAGGCCCGGACGTTCCGCCACGATGGTGCATTTCCGCACCTGTTTCTGCAGATCGTCGCGACGCTGCCGTTGCAAGCCAAATTGGGCCTCGCTCGACTTCAGCTTGGCTTGGGCTTGCGCCATTTTGGAAATGGCGAGTTTTCGAGTCCGATCGAGTTTGCGCAAGGACTCCTCATAGTCCGACAGCAACTTCTCCGCCTGTTTGCGGAATTCATACTTGATAAACAGGTCCTTCTCCGTTTTGGCCGATTCCGAAGCGATCTCGCCGCGCTTGACTTTCATGGTGTCGTTGTCGAGTTCGGTCTGCGTCACGAATTTCCCCTCGAACAAACGCTGCGTTCCCTCGAGCTGCGTTTTGCTCAAGTTGAGTTCCTCGTCGCTCATCATGGCATCGGTCTCAAACTTGCGCAGCTTTTGCTGAGCCTCGCCGTCCCCTAGCAATTTGGGATCGGCATATTGGGAGAAGTCGATATGGCGTTGCGTTGCGCCCACCATATTCGCCACTTGCTCGGGCGTGAGACCGCTTGGCGAGGCGGCGGGAGGTTGGGGTTCCCCGGACACGGAAATTGGCGACGCAGGAATGGCGTTTGACGCAGGCGCGGCATCCCCATCTCCAGAAGCAAGAGCAGGCGCGGGAACGGCGTTGGAGGTTTCGGAGGGGGCCTCTTCGGCGTCGCCGTTCAACGTATCCTCGGCCTCCGCCTGACCGGCGGCGACCGCCTCCATGATTTCCCGCAAGTCTTCTTCCGCCGAATCCAGGTTGGTGTTCAGGCCCAACTCGGTGATGATCTTGTTGGCCAGTTCCACGCCTAGATATTTTTCAAAATCCATCCGCGCGAATTTCGCGCTCAACTGCGCCTCTTTGATGTTGCTCTCGTTGTCTTTTATCTGGATGCCATATTGTTCTTTCGCCTCCGTATAGGCAGCCGAGGCGCTTTGGTATTGAATCTCCTGCTGGGTAAGATTGGTCACAAGATCAGCGCTGTCAAGGGTGACCAGCACTTTTTTGTCTCTCACGTCTTCTTCGGTGACCTGATATCCTTCTTCCACGATGCTAAGAACCTTGGTTTCGCCTTTGACTTCCGATTTGATTTCCTGGGATTCGAGCGCCACCACGCTGCCCGTTTCAACCACCGTAATTGGCAAGGGGCCGCGCTTCACGGACCAGACGCTTGCCTTGTCCACCACTTGGGCGGGTTCGCGGAAATACCACACCCCCACGGCGATCGCCACGGCCACAACGCCTAACTTCCACCACAGGCGCCGCTTGCTGCGGCGTTGGACGGGCGCAGACGGATTTTCACTCTTGGGGCTTGACGACATCCGTGACTTCCTCCCACTGTCCATTCTCTTTGATGAACAGAATGCCCATGTCGCGCCAGAATTGGAGCCGCGCAACGGTGTGACGCACCAACGCCGCGGTAAGGTCGTTGCGCGCGTTGATGAGGTCGTTCTGCGCATCGACTTGGTTCTGCGCGGTGGCGCGGCCCAACTCCGACAAGAGGGCCTGCTCCTCGACGCGGCGCTCGTTCAGGCCAACGCCAATTTGTTGGATTTCAAAGGTGCGCTTGGCCTGATCGAGGTTGCGCCACGATTCGCGCACTGCCAGCTTGGCGGTGTCCTCCGCCAATTCCCGTTCGCGCGACGCGCGCGCCAGCGAGATCAGGCTGGCGCGGTAGGCGTTGCGCTCCGCCTTTCTGTCAAACCCCGGATCAAAGTCCAACCCCGCCGACCAACGGCCTCGCTGAAAATCCAATTCTTGAAAACGGTTTCCCGGCATGCTGTTCACGGAACCCTGAACCACCAAATCCAGCTGCGGCTTCAACGCGTTTATCGCCACGTTCACTTTCCGGTTGGCGTCTTCTTCCCGATCGCGTATGCTGTACAAATCGAGACGCGTGACCAGGGCCACCTTGACGGCGTCCTCGCTCGAAATCGCAGGATGAATGAGACCGCGCTCACGCAACTGCTCCAATTCCCTGGGATCGAGCGCTACATGCGCATCCGTGCTCAAGCCAAGCAATATTTTGAACCGGTCGAGTTCTTCGGCGTAACTGCGGATGGAGTTCACCCAACTGTTTTCGCTGTTCAACAGCGCTTGCTCAATGCGGCCCAGCCCGGCCTGCGTGCTGCGGCCTTGCGTGGCCAACGCCCGTTCTCGCTGAGCGGATTGCTGGAACGCCAGGTATCCGCGGTAGTTGTTCATCACCGCGTCCCGCGTCTGCAACACTTGGTAATAATTGCTTGCGACCTGCGTCACGAACTCCTTGCGAAATTGCGCAAAGGAGCGCAGTTCGTACAACAAGTCGCGTTCTGCCTGGGTCAAATTCTCCGCGGCCACGGATCTGCCCGCGCCGCGCAGAAGAGGCTGGCGCAAGGTCGCCGCCAATGCCGAGGAGGCGCTCACGCGGGGATCTCCCGTGAGAAAACGCAAAAAATCGCTGCTCAGATCGATCGCCATCCGCGCGCCCCCCTGGAGCAACAGGTCGACGCCCAGCCGCGTGTTGCCCGTCACGCGCCGTTCGTCCAGCGTTTTTATGCTCGATTGGTTCGCGCCGGTCGCGGTGGCGGCGTCTTCGATCAGCTTGGCATAGGCGCTGAGAACGTCTGCGGGCGCTCCCGCGAGTTGTCCGAGCTGTTGGGCCAGATCGGGCGCCGCCCGGGCCAACTGGGCGGTGTCGGAAACCACTGTCACGTCGCGCGAGACGCGTTCGTATTTGCCCGAAGCGCTCACCGCCAGAATCGGCGTATAGGCGTGTCGATCGAGGGTGAGCGACAAGGCCTGCAGATACAGCGATTCCTTCCGGTTTTGATAGGTGCGGCTCTGGTTGACCGCTATCGCGAGGGCTTTTTCCAAGGAGAGGCAGGCGGCCCCCTGCTCCGTCTTGCCCATCTCGCCCAATGCTTCGTTCACCTCTTCAACCACGGGAAGACCTGTCAGGAAATCTTCCGTGTTCTCTTCGATGGAGAACCCCTCTTCCATATTGGGGACTTTCGGCGCCTTTTCCGCGATGAGGGCGTAGGCTTCCTGATCGGCCTTCTTCTTGTAATGCGTTGTGGCGCAGGATGTTGCGAAAAAAAGAATTGCGGCGATGGCGACGCCGTGCGCCAATCGCGTGCAAAAGCGCGGCGTATAGCGAATGCTGCGAGGAAAACGGGGCATCCACGAAGATTTCCGGGGCATTTCGTCAACAATCATGACAGATGATTCATTCTTCCCGTTTGGAATCTCCAACGCTTGCCCGCTCCGATCCTTTCGAGCCGCCCTTAGAAATAGCGGATTCAGGAACAACGCGCACGGCTTCTCTTGAGAACGAAGCGTTCCGCATCGACCACAACAGTATGGCATTTTCTCGTCTGATCGATCGAACAAAACAAACTTCGCGGGGAAAGCGCAACGCGCCCTTGCGAAAACCCTATGGGCAGGGACATCCTTCTGGATAAACGTCGCATTGCGTCGTTTGGTTACAACAAAATCGCGCATGCCAAAGCGTACGGCATATTCGTGGCATCCGCAGTTCGCACAGATCTCAGCGAGGCGGCTGGGAGATGCGGGTCAACGTTTCTCAATCCTGTCGTAGTAGGATTCAATGTTGCGCCTCATCGCGTCGACGGTATCGCCACCGAACATCTCGATGAAGCTTTCCGCCAGCGTGATCGCAAGCGCCGACTCTACAATGATGGCCAAGGCGGGAACGGCGCAGGCGTCGCTCCGTTCCATGACGGCTTCGGCGACTTCGTGGGTCTCCATATTGACCGTTCGCAGAGGCTGCATGAGGGTGGCGATGGGTTTCATCGCGACGCGGATCAGCACCGTCTCGCCATTGGTCATGCTTCCTTCCGTGCCGCCAAGATTGTTGGAGGATCGTCGGTAGTGGCTGCCGCATCGCGGAACGTCGGCGTAGAATATCTCGTCATGAAAGCGACTGCCGGGACGGTCTATTCCTCGAAAACCAAGCCCCACTTCGACGGCTTTGACGGCCTGGATGCTCATCATGGATTGAGCGATGCGGGCATCCAGTTTCTGGTCCCATTGCGTATAGGTTCCAAGGCCTTGGGGAAGCCCCCACGCGCGTCCCTCGACGACGCCCCCCAGGGTGTCTTTGTCTTGCTTGGCCTTTTTGATGGCCTCAACCATCGCCGCTGCCGCAGTTTCATCACAGCAACGCACCTCGGACGTCATGGAACACGGATGAACGTCTTCATCATCCACATTGTCCACATCCGCCAGGACATTTCCTATTTGAACCACATGGGCTGCGATCTTAACACCAAATTCCGACAATAGTTTACGACATAATGCGCCTGCTGCGACACGGGCTGCCGTTTCCCTGGCGCTCGCGCGTTCCAGAACGTTTCTGCAGTCATCGTGGTCGTATTTCATCGCCCCGACCAGGTCGGCATGTGCGGGACGCGGCTGGATGATCTTGGCGGCGCGCTCGCCTGTGGAAGGACTCCACGGATGCATGGCCGCTTCCCAGTTTTTGTAATCGCGATTCCAGACTGCCAAGAGAATGGGGCTTCCGATCGTCACGCCGGCGCGGATCCCGGATAGCACGTCGACCTCATCCTTCTCAATGCGTTGCCGCCCGCCTCGGCCATAGCCCTTTTGACGTTCGGCAAGCCAGAAGTTGATATCGTCGACGTGAAGTTTCAGGCCTGCGGGAAATCCGTCCAATAGGCAGAAAATGCCGCGTCCATGGGATTCGCCCGCCGAGAGATAGCGCAGCACGATGTGGCCCTCCTGGTGATTGACCTCTACATCATCGACGGTGGGGACGCGATCATAAAATCAAAGTAAAAGTTGAAAATCTGTTGCCCGAAGAACATGACGACCAATCCCGCAACGGATAAATAGGGGCCAAAGGGAAGGTAGTGAGCGTCTTCTGTGTCGCCTTTGGTCTTTTGATAGAGGATGTAGGCGATGCCGACGATGCTGCCGATGATCGATGCAATCATGATGATCGCGATAACGCTTGGCCAACCGAAGAAGGCTCCCAGCATGGCCAGAAGTTTGACATCGCCGAAGCCCATCCCGCGTTTCTTTAGGAGTACGAGGCTGAGTTTGTCCAAGAGATAGAGGCTTCCGCCTCCCAGCAGCACGCCCAGCAGGGAATCGAATACCGGGAGGAGGTTTCCTTCCACGTGTAGATTGCTTTCGGGATAGAACATCGCCACGAGAGATAGGGCCAGGCCCAGTGGAATTCCCGGGAAGGTCACTTCGTTTGGGATGGTCCAGTCGGTCAGGTCTACGAACGTGACGAGAACCAGCGACGCGGAAAGGAGCATGTATACGGGCGTGGCAAGGGTTATTCCGAAGCGCCAATACACGAAGAGGAAAAGAGCGGCGGTGATGGCCTCGACGAGGGGATATTGCCAACTGATGGGAACGCCGCAGTGGCGGCATTTTGCGCCAAGGAGAAGCCAACTCACCATGGGAATGTTGTCATACCACGCGATGGAGTTCTCGCATTTTGGGCATCGCGACCGCGGCTTGACCACGGAGAGATTGCGCGGGA
>JAKJDA010000019.1:12632-16545 GCA_022706165.1 Candidatus Hydrogenedentota bacterium
CCCAGCACAAACGCGAAAATGGACAATACCGTGTGAAATACTTGTTCGTTCATCGTCCCCAACTTTCATAACTGTTAGCGCGTATTAATTTGTCGCCTCGTACCGCCCGGCACAGAGACCGGGCGCTACAAAGACCACAAAGTCGCTTCTACTTTCCCTTTGTCGCGTCCACTAACGACTTCACGAACGCGCCGACTCTCTGAACGATGTCCGGCGCCTTACCGAGCTCGCTTATCCGTCGCACGATCGCGCTGCCGACGACCACGCCGTCCGCATATCCGGCGACTTCCGTCGCTTGTTCGGGCGTACTGATGCCGAAGCCGACGGCGATGGGTTTGTTTGTGTGTTTCCGGATTTCGTCCAACGCGCCATGGACAGACGCTTCCACGTCCTGACGCACGCCGGTCACGCCGGTGCGCGACACGTAGTAGACAAAGCCGGTCGAGATGCGCGCGATAAGCTTGATGCGTTCCGGAGGACTCGTCGGCGCGATGAGAAAGACCGTCGCGAGGTGTTGCTCGTCGAGGCATTTTTTGTAGAAATCTGCTTCTTCGGGCGGCAGATCGACCGTCAGCACGCCATCCACGCCCGCCGCCTTGGCGTCCACGGCGAACTGCTCGATGCCGTACGCCAGGATTGGGTTGTAATACGAGAAAAGCAGGATAGGCACATCCGTCTTGTCGCGCAGGCCCTTGAGCATGGCCAGGATTTTGCGCAACGACGCACCCTTCGCGAGGGCGCGCTGGGCCGCTTCTTGGATGACGATGCCGTCCGCGACGGGGTCCGAGAATGGCACGCCGCACTCGATGACGTCCACGCCGCAACGGCCCATTTCGAGGATGATTTCCGCCGTCGTGTCGAGGTCGGGATCACCCGCCGTGATATAGGCCACGAAGGCCGTCTTGCCCTGTTGGGCCAACTCGCTGAATCGGGTTTCAATTCGGTTCACAGGGCATCATCTCCCGCCAAGAGGAACTTGGCCGCTTGTTGCACGTCTTTGTCGCCGCGTCCGGAAAGGTTGACGATGACGATGTCTTGGGAAGACATGTCCGGCACGACTTTGCAGGCATATGCGATGGCGTGGGCGCTTTCCAAGGCGGGGATAATCCCCTCCAGATTGGCTAGGCGTTGAAAGGCGTCAAGCGCTTCTTGGTCGCTGACGTGGACATATTCGGCGCGCCCAATGTCGCGAAGATGGGCATGCTCGGGGCCGACGCTCGCGTAGTCAAGGCCAGCCGAGACACTGTGCGTGCCCATGATTTGGCCGTTTTCGTCCTGAAGAACGTAACTGTAGGCGCCGTGAAGGGTTCCTTCGACGCCCCCCGCAAAACGCGCTGCGTGCTTTCCAGGTTCGATGGCAATGCCGCCGGCCTCAACGCCAACCATTTTGACCTGCGCGTCGGGAATGAAATCGTGGAACAGGCCGATGGCGTTGCTGCCGCCGCCGACGCACGCGATAAGCAGGGAGGGCAGACGTCCCTCGCGCTCCAGTATCTGCGTGCGCGCTTCGCGTCCGATGATGCTTTGGAATTCGCGGCAGATCAGGGGGAAAGGGTGCGGTCCCTCGACGGTGCCCAGGCAGTAATGCGTGTGACGGACGTTCGTGACCCAGTCGCGCAGGGCCTCGTTGATGGCGTCCTTAAGCGTGCGCGTGCCCGCCGCGACGGGGATCACGCGCGCCCCAAGCAGGCGCATGCGGAAGACGTTGAGTTTTTGACGTTCGATGTCGTCCGTGCCCATGTACACGTCGCATTCGAGTCCGCACAAAGCCGCCGCCGTGGCGGTTGCAACGCCATGCTGGCCGGCTCCGGTTTCGGCGATGATGCGTTTTTTGCCCATGCGTTTGGCCAATAGCACCTGGCCGAGGGCATTGTTGATTTTGTGGGCGCCGGTGTGGGCAAGATCTTCGCGTTTGAGATAGACCATGGCGCCGCCGAGATGCTCGGTCAGGCGTTGCGCGGCGTAGAGGGGCGTCGGCCTTCCCACGTAGTTGCGCTGGTAATCGCGCAGCGTCTCTTGGAACGCAGGGTCGGTTCGTGCGACCATAAATGCTTGCTCGAGTTCTTGCAGAGCCGGCATCAGGGTTTCGGGGATGAACCGCCCGCCGTACCGTCCATACCGCCCTCGAGTATCCGGGCAGTTATAGGCTGTTTTTGGCGTTTCGCACAAAGTCGCACATTCTCCCATGGTCTTTGGCGCCGGGCCCGCTTTCGACGCCGCCTGCTACGTCCACCGCGAAGGGGCGCACCGTACGGACGACTTCGCCCACGTTTTCGGGCGTAAGTCCCCCTGCCAGCAACAACGGCCTGCCTGTGGCGACGGCCTTCTGGGCCAGGGCCAAGTCGCACATTTTTCCCGTCCCGCCGCGCATGTCCGGCACGTAGGCGTCGAGCAGACACAGCCTCGTCGCGTATTCAAACATCCAGTTCGGATCGAAACCAGGCCGTGCGCGGAAGGCCTTGATGGCTCTATCGGCGAACGGCTCGCAGAAGGCAGGGGGCTCTTCCCCGTGCAACTGGACCCAATCGCAAAACTCCAGAAACTCCGTGACGCGATCCTGCGTCTCGTTGACGCACACGGCCACGGTGTATACCCACGGCGGCAATTGTTCGATGATTCGCTGCGCGTCGTCGGGATCGATGTAACGCCCCTTCGGCCTCGCCTCGATGGCGAAATTGAACCCGATCGCGTCGGCCCCTGCCTCGCACGCTGCCAAGGCGTCCGTCAGGTTGGTGATGCCGCATATTTTAACCTTCGTCAAGGCCGAGCAAGTCCCGTATGGTTTGGGCGATATTGCTGCTGGTCAACAACGTCTCGCCGACGAGTATCGCGTCGACGCCGCCGTCTTCGAGCATGCGAACGTGGTCGCGCGTGCGGATGCCACTTTCGCTGACCAAGGCATGGCCGCCGGGGACATGATTTTTGAGGCGCAGGGTCGTGTTGATGTCGACTTCGAATGTATCCAGGTCGCGGTTGTTGATGCCGATCATGTGTGCGCCGACGTTGACCGCGCGTTCGATCTCTTTCTCGTCGTGGGTCTCGACCAGACTCGCCATTCCCAAGCGCGCCGCCGCCGCCATGTACTCCTTGATTTGCGCATCGGACAAACAGCGAACGATGAGCAAGATGGCGTCGGCATTGGCGGCGCGGGCCTCGTAGACCTGGTATTCATCGATGATGAATTCTTTGCGCAAACACGGCAAGGAAACCGCCTGTTGCACGGACACGAGGTCTTCCAAACTTCCACGAAAATATCGCTCGTCGGTGAGGATCGAGATGGCGCGCGCGCCTTCCGCCTCGTATAGACAGGCCAGGTTGACCGGGTCGACCCCGTGGAGGAGAGAACCTTTGCTGGGCGACGCTTTCTTGACCTCGGCGATGAGACTCATGCCGGGACGGCGCACCGCGTCGTCAAAATCGCGCGGCGGACGCGCAACGGCGATGCGATCGTGTATTTCGGCGATCGGAGTCGCGCGTTTGCGGTCGGCCACTTCGGTCCGCTTGTGGGCGCATATTTCGTCAAGAATCATGGGAGGCTCGCGTCAGTTCTTCCAGTTTGTTCAGTGCGGCGCCGGAGTCTATCGCGCGCGCGGCCATCGCGACGCCTTCGCGCCAATCGGAGGCGGCTTCGCCGGCAACCAGCGCTGGGGCTGCGTTCAACAACACGACATCGCGGTGCGGACCGGGAACGCCTTCCAACACGCGGCGCAGCATTGCCGCATTTTCCCGCGCTTCGCCTCCCTGGAGGAGATCGCGGGATGCGCGCGTGAACCCAAAGTCTTCGGGGCGCACCTCATAGGTTCGGACGATCCCGTCTTTGACTTCGGCAACGTGCGATGGACCGGTCAAGGTGAGCTCGTCCAGGCCATCCGCGCCCGCCACGACGAAGGAATGGCGAGTCTCCAGATTTTTG
>JAKJDA010000001.1:0-4655 GCA_022706165.1 Candidatus Hydrogenedentota bacterium
CGTTGTCGGCAAGGTTTCCGTCAAGACGGAAAAAGTTGGCGATGCGGACGTAAAGGTCCCTTATATCGTCGTAGCAGAGGCCAAAGCAGAAGACGGAACGCTGGTTCTCGATTTGGTCGGCAAGAGCCTCAAGGTCACCGGGCCGAAGGCAGCGGAAGTGGAAAAACTGGATGGCAAGGAAGTCGAAGCCAAGGGCGTTGTGAAGGACGAGAAGACCATCGAAGTCCAGACGGTTGCAGAGAAGAAGCCGCTCGAGAAAAAGGCCGACCTTCCTGCTCCGACGAAGCCGGCCGAGAAGAAGTGACATTGGGAGGCATCCGGGCGTTTCGATTGGCGGAACCCAAGGAAGCAAACGCGATATGATACTATGGTCGGCCTGCGCGGAATGGCATGGGGATGCGAACCCCGGCAAACTCCGCGCAGGTCGCCTGTGTCCTTCCAGAAAGAAAATGGACGGCAGGCGGAAGGGGCCTATGAACGATTTTGTTGCGGCCATCGAGCGACATAGAGACCAATTTTACCGATTTGTGCTGCGCAACACGTGGAATGCCTCCGTGGCGGATGACGTGTTCGCCTCGGCGGCTTGCTGCGTTCGAGAACCGAAACCGTTTCACGCCAGGAACGAATTTTCGGGCGTGGATGTTCCGGATTCTCGCGAACAAGTGCTTTGTCGCGAACCGGGAGACCTTGCGCGACGGAGGGCCTCTTGACGATGAAACCGTGGATGTTTCGCTTCTGGAAACGCCGCAGTACGCCGCAATATTGTCTGACCCGACGTCGTTTTTGGAGCAATGCGGCGAAGAAGTTTTTCGGGCGTTCCGGAAACTTTCCACGGCCCAGCGCACGTGCATCCTGCTCAAAGACGTGGAGGGGTTCTCCTACCAGGAGATTGCCGATATTGTGGGCATTCCGGCACCCACCGTGGTGACGCATCTCGGGCGGGGACGCGTCCGATTGCGCAAGGAATTGATGGAATACGCCAGGAGAGAGGGCTTCATCCGCCCATTCCCATCATCCGTAGCGAAGGCAGCCATGGGCGCGGGGTGTGCGCCAGGGAGAGCAACGGGATGAACCAATCGAGCGACGAGTGGGTGTGGAGCCGTCTTGACGACGGTTCGGATACGGAGATGGAACGTTCCATGGAGCCGGGGCTAGTGCCCGGCCAGGGCCAACGCCTTGCGGGTGAACGGGAATTGGAGCGGGGGATTGCACAGGCGTTGGCAAGCGGCTCCCAATGCCCCGACGCGCTTTGGGAAAGCATCCAACAGCGCATGCGCGGACGCGAACGCCGATCGCAAGGTGTATTCCTGCGCATTGGGCCGGCGCTGCTTGCGGCCAGCATTTTGATGACGCTCAGCTCGGGCGCAACGGCGTTCCTGCTGCTGCATCGGCAACGCGATGTTTTCTTCGCGCAGGAAAAGTCGCCCCCATCTTTTGCCTCGGGCGAAACATCCGTGCAGGAACGCGACTATCCGCTCGAACAGGCTGCGCTTGCAGAGAAGCAACGTGAAGCGATGCTTGCGGAGGCCATGGCCGAGGTGGAAAAGGCGCGTGCAGAGCGCGATCTCGCGATGACCGAGCGCGACGAGGCCAAGGCGAAGCTGCAGGAGCTGGAAAACGATGTGAGGGTTGCCCGGGATGAAACCGATACGCTTCGGGCGGACTTGACCAGCATTCAGGCGAGCCATGCAACGCTTCGCGGTGAAGTCGATGAATTGCGGAGGATAGCCGGTCTTTTGGGGGCCGAGAACATCAGCGCCGGTTTCACGCATTCCACCGCTGCTTCGGGCGTGCTTCAAGAAGCGGCGCTTTCGATGCCGTTGCCGGAGTCTGCTGCATCGACGCTGACGGCGGACGAGGAACCCTAGCAGCCTGTTGCAGAAGCTACCGCGTCCTGCGCGAAGGCAAAGCAAGAGAATCGATCGGAAACATCGCGTTGTACGACAGCATTGTCATAGGTTCCGGGGTTGCCGGAATGACCGCCGCGATAACCCTGGCCCAATACGGGGAACGGGTGGCGATCTTCGAGCAGGCCCGCGCGCCGGGCGGTTTGATGGCGACCTATGCGCGGGCAGGAGCCTCGTTTCCCACCGGAGTCCACTGTCTAGGGTCCATGATGCCAGGCGGCGTCCTCCGGAAATGCTTACAACGCCTTGGCGTGTTTGAACGGCTTCGAATCGTTCCGATGACCTCCCCGCAGGGGAGTCACGTATGCCATTTTCCCGGCCTGACAGTCTCGATTCCATCGGACCGCCAGGCGTATCGGCAGCGCTTGATCGATCTATTCCCGGATGAAGCGTCCGCCGTCGATCGGTTTTTGGGGGATATGGCAAGGGTGGTGCGTTGTTTTCCGCTGTACACCCTCCATGACGCCCCGGCGGAACGCCGCGACGCAGCGCCCGCCATCTCATTGCGATCCTATCTGGAGGGAATTACCCGCAACGCCAAGCTGGCGTCCGTGTTGAGCGCGCTTACCCTCCTTGTCGGGCTCGCTCCTGGAGAGTGCCCTTTGCACGTCTATTTTCTCGTGCTGGATTCTTTTTTGAGCGGCGCGTGCCGCATTGATGAACGGCGGGCGTCTTTGGCGGCGTCTTTCGCATCGGCGCTGGAAGCGTGTGGCGGGACGATTCGGACCGGAGCGCGAGTTGTCCGTATCCTCTACGATGGCGCTGGAACGAGGGGCGTGCGTTTAGCAAGCGGCGAAGAAGTGGGTGCACGGACGGTCGTGTTCACGGGACATCCGCGGCAGCTGCTGGAGCTTTGCCAGGATAAGGGGTTGCGCCCTGCCTTTTTGGACCGGCTTCGTGACGCGCCCGACACGCCGGGCGCGTTCGGGATATGCTTGAAGTGGAATCGTCCGCCTGACTCGCTGAGCCGAGCGGATGCGGTTCTCTATGACGTCTGGGACCTCGATCGGCACTGTTCCCAGAGCCTGCTTTCTGGAACGGAAACGGTGCATGCGGTTTACTGTAGCGGAACGGCGGCGGAAGAGTCTGAGGCGGCTTCCGTGACGGCCTTTTGCCTGAGCCGTTTAGGGGAGTGGAGTCCCTGGGCCGATTCCCGCACCGGCCAGCGCCCGGCGTCGTATCATGCCGCCAAGAAAGCCGCGGGGGATCGCCTGATGTCTGTTCTTGAGCAACAGTGGCCTGGGGCGCGAGCCGAGGCCGAAATCGTGGATAGCTTCACCCCCCTGACTTTTCGCGATTACACCCTCGCTTCCGGCGGAACTGCCTTCGGACTCAAAAAAACGAACCACGTTTACATGCCTTCGCAAACCCGCATCCACGGTCTATACCTTGCCGGCCAAAGCATCATCCTCTCCGGCGTTCTGGGAAGCGTTATCAGCGCCATTCGCGCCTGTCAGTGCATCTTGCCGGCGGCTCCGATTCTCGCGGATATTCGGAACCACACCGCATAGCGTTGTCTGGGGGGCATGCGCATGGCGCGCGAAGATGCGCTATACTCGCGGGACTATGGGCATGACCAAACACGTCGGCAAAGATCAGGGCGGTGCGCGAAAAGCGGCATCCGGCCGGAGGATCGCGTCGGCCTTTTCGGCGACGCATGCGGTCGTCGTTTGCTTGTTTCTCTCGCTTGTCTGTTTTGCGCTCTATGCCCAGACGCTTCGGCATGGCTTTCTCAATTTCGACGATGATCAATACGTCGTCAACAATCCGCAGGTGCGCGCGGGGTTGACCGCGCCGGGCGTCCTTTGGGCGTTCACGACGCGGCATTCGTACAACTGGCATCCGGTGACATGGTTGTCGCATATGCTTGATGCGCATCTTTACGGAATGCGCGCTTGGGGGCATCACCTCACCAATGTTTTGTTGCACGCGGCAAATTCCGTTTTGTTGTTTCTCGT
This sequence comes from Candidatus Hydrogenedentota bacterium, assembly GCA_022706165.1. Taxonomy (GTDB): domain Bacteria; phylum Hydrogenedentota; class Hydrogenedentia; order Hydrogenedentales; family SLHB01; genus JAKJDA01. Next base: position 3,866 of record JAKJDA010000001.1, read on the forward strand.
CTTATTCCGCCTGACGCGCGCGCCGTGGCGTAGCGCGTTGACGGCGGCTCTTTTCGCGATGCATCCGCTTCATGTGGAATCCGTCGCGTGGATCGCGGAGCGGAAGGACGTGCTAAGCTCGTTCTTTGCGATGCTGACTCTCGGCGCGTATGCGCATTACGCTGCACGGCCGGATTGGCGGCGTTATGCGCCGATCGTTCCTCTTTTCGCGCTGGGGCTTCTCTCGAAGCCCATGTTGGTGACGTTGCCGTGCCTGCTTCTGTTGCTTGATTACTGGCCCCTGGATCGATACGCCGAGGCAAATTCGCGCGCGGCTTTCCGGATGCGGTTTCGCCGGCTCTTCCTCGAAAAGCTTCCTTTGTTCGCCATGGTTCTTTTTTCCTGCATGGCGACGCTCATCGCGCAAGGGCGCGGCGGCGCGATAGTCGGGCGCGATATCATTCCTCTTTCGGCGCGTCTTGCCAACGCGATGGCCGCGTATGTCATCTACTTGCTCAAAACCGCGTGGCCGCACCCGCTTTCGGCCTTCTATTCGTATCCTGAGGGCGTGCGCCCGGCGTGGCAGATAGCGGGATCCTTGATTGTGCTATCGGGAATCACGTATGGGGTTTGGCGTTGCCGCAAACCCGCTCCCTATCTGCTTGTCGGATGGCTGTGGTATCTTGGCGCGCTCGTGCCGGTTATCGGAATTGTGCAGGTGGGCAGTCAAGCGTACGCCGATCGGTATATGTATCTGCCGCACATCGGCATTTTCATCATGGCGGCGTGGGGCCTTGCGGCATGTTGCCGG